>NZ_JAXQNN010000001.1:900000-1025145 GCF_034427455.1 Jeotgalibacillus haloalkalitolerans
TTTCTGAATTTCTGGTGGAGCCGTCAGTCACAGCAGCAGTCTGCTGATAAGGCGTGGGAAATTGGAAGAAGTCCTTATGATCTCTTTGCAGGGATTGACGTTGAGGCAAACGGCTATCAAACCTCTATTAATTGGGAAAATATATTCCCGGAAGAACAGGAGGCTTTAACATCTCTGGGAATTTACCGTCCTGACTGGGCATACAAGGATTCAAAAACGATGGAAGAATTTTATCAAAAAGAGCAGCATTTTTGGACTGGTGCAGCCGGGAATCCTGAACACACAGATGCAAATCCTGCATCATGGAAGGGAATGGCCCACTATTTTGATGAAAAAACGGTAATTGATTCAATGCCATTTGTAACGCATTTTAATACAGGGAGCGGTCAATTTTTTAATGTGGAGGGCGAGAAGAAATCTGAGCGTGAATGGAACAACCGCAGCGTTCAGGATATTCTGCCAACCTGGAGATGGAAAACTGACAACAGCCTGCTATCAGTCGATTTCACGTGGGATGAAGCTTATACAGGAGGCAGTTCAATTGCAGTAACCGGGGACATTGAAAAAGGTGAAAAGTCCAGAATTGATCTCTATAAAACGAATATTAATGTAGAGAAACATACACAACTGGCGTTAACTTATAAATCATTATCCGGAGAAAAGCTCAGCATGGCAGTCAGCTTCAGTGATAACCCTGGTGAATTTACAACCTTTGACCTTAAAAAGAAAAGTCACGGAAAGTGGGTAACAGACCAGGTTTCACTGAAGAAGTTTGAAGGGAAAACGATCTCAACAATCGGTGTTGAAGTAGAAGGAAATGAAGTACCTGTAGAACTTTATTTAGGCGGATTATCTGTCATGAATAAGAGTGACATGCGTGAAAAAGCTGATGCGCCATCTCACGCTGACATAATTGAAGTCGATTTTAACAAAGGGATTTATGCGGACCTGAGAATTTCATGGGATCAAGTAGATGAGGCAGAAAAATATGAGATTTACAGACGATTACCAGATGGTCAAAAACAATTCGTCGGCGTCTCAGTAAACCATGTATTCTATCTGGAAAATATCAAAAGGTCAGGCAAGGAAGACTTCACGACATTTGAAGTGATTACTGTAAACGATGCTGGGAATCGCAGCAAAAAATCAGCAGATCTGACACTTGAATGGCCGCCTTACCCTGCACCGGAAGCAGACTTCACATCTGATCAGACTGTAGCGGCACCCGGACAGGAAATACAATTTACCAGTCTTGCTTCAGAGGTAACCGAAGAACTTCAATGGACGTTTGAAGGAGCGGATATTGAAACCAGTACCGACCCGACACCAATTGTCAGCTATCCGGATGAAGGTGTTTATACTGTCAAACTCACCGCTAAAAATAGCGAAGGGGAAGATACACTTATAAAAGAAAACTATATAACCATTTCAGAAGGGGCTGCTGAAATAAGAAATTTAGCTGCATCAGCAACAGCTACAGCCAGTGGACAATGCGCACAAACAGAAGGTCCAGCCTATGCAATAGATGGCAGCCTAATTAACAACAGCAAATGGTGTGCAATTGGAGATGAAAATTGGCTTCAATTAGACCTGGGCCACATTTATCAGCTAGCAGAATTCAAAATTTTTCATGCTGAGGCAGGCGGGGAACCGGCAGCTTTTAACACTAAAATTTACAGCATAGAAACAAGCATCGACGGAGAAAACTGGAGTGAAGCCGTCTACGAAAATCAAAACAAAGCAGACATCTCTTCACATGCGATCCCACTAACAGAAGCAAGGTACGTCAGACTCAGCATTGTGCAGCCAACACAAGGGGCTGACAAAGCAGCGAGGATCTTTGAGTTTGAGGTTTTTGGGTTTTAGGGAAAGAGCGAAGGCAGGGACAGACCCTGTCTCCACTCGTCACCGGCGGGGTAGTGAAGGCAGGGACAGACCCTCCCTCCACAACCTGTCATTTCTAAAGTTTTCATGCGTTTATTAAAGGACTTGGAGAGAAGGGCTTCCAAGTCCTTTTTGCTGTCTTTAAGATGAAAATAAGTAAATTGAAAGCGATTTCTTATGTTGGGAGTTGAGCAGGATGGAGAGACGTTTTCCTGATGGTTTTTGGTGGGGGGCGGCGTCTTCTGCGCCACAGAGTGAAGGTGCGCTGGCAGAGGATGGTAAGGCGCAGACTGTTTGGGATGCCTGGTTCGAAAGGGAAGCGGATCGTTTTTTTGATCATAGGGGACCAGTTGATGCGGAGGGGTTTTTTTACCGGATGAAAGAGGATGTTGCTTTGATGAAGGATTGCGGATTGAATTCTTTCAGGACTTCGATTTCATGGGCAAGGCTGCTTCCGGATGGGGTGCATGTGAGCAGGAAGGCTGTGTTGTTTTACAGGGAAATGCTGCTTGAGTTGAAGCAGCAGGGCATTGAGCCGGTGGTGAATCTTTACCATTTTGATCTTCCACTCCATCTGTATGAACAGGGTGGCTGGGAGAACCGGAAGACGGTTGAGGCCTTCTCCTTTTATGCAAATACTGTATTTGAACAGCTTGGGGATCTGGCAGATTACTGGACGACGTTTAATGAGCCGATTGTGCCTGTTGAGATGGGTTATCTGAATCATTATCATTTGCCGGCTGTGTATGAGCCGGCGCGTGCGTGTCAGGCAGGTTATCATACGATGATTGCCCATGCGGAGGCGGTCAGGGTGTTCAGGAAGGTAATACCGCATGGAAAGATTGGCATGATTTTAAATCTGATGCCAAATTATCCGCGGACTGAATCGCCGGAAGATCAAGAGGCGGCTTTTTATGCTGATTTAATTTTTAACAGGAGTTTTCTTGATCCTTCTGTAAAAGGTGTCATTCCGCAAGAGTTAAAGGAACTTTTGAAAAAAGAGCAAATCAGCGTTGATATTCAGTCTGGTGATGATGAATTGATTCGTCAGGGGAAGGTGGATTTCCTTGGTGTGAATTATTATCAGCCCCGCAGAGTACAGGAGGGGGATGCATCAGCAGACAAGCTGACTGACCGATATTTTCTTCCCTACAGCTGGCCGGGAGCCCGAATTAATCCTCATCGGGGCTGGGAGATTTATGAACGGGGCTTGTATGATATTTCGATTAGAATCCGTGATGAATATTGCAATATTCCGTGGTATGTCGCTGAAAACGGCATGGGTGTGGAAGGTGAGAAGCCTGATTCTAAGAACCGCATAAACGATCAGTATAGAATCTGGTTTTATGAGGATCATTTAGCGATGCTGCATAAAGGGATCGGGGAAGGGTCTAATTGTTTTGGTTATCATGTGTGGACGTTTATTGATAATTGGTCCTGGCTGAATGCTTATAAAAACCGTTATGGGCTGGTTCATCTGGATCTGGAGAGCGGCCGCAGGATTAAAAAGGAGAGTGCAGAGTGGTTTAAGTCACTCTCTGCAAGCAATGTACTGACAGGAGGAAAGCACAATGACGTTAGTGCTCGCCGTTGATATTGGTGGATCCTTTGTAAAGTCTGCGGTGACGCGTCCTGATGGTCAACTGTATGACTTTCAAAAAGTTGCTACACCGACTTCGCTTGATGCTTTTATGCTGGTGATGGATCAGTTAGTCGATGCGAACGATATTCAGGGGATTGCCATCAGTTCTCCGGGAAGTATTGAGTCTTCAGGGCTGAATGTCGGGTATAGTGCCGTTCCATATTTATATCATGAGAACTTAAAGGTGTTGTGCGAAGGGCGTTATGGTGTGCCGGTCAGTATTGAAAATGACGGGAATTGTGCGGCGCTAGCTGAATATGAATGTGGCGCCGCTGAAGGAATAGCGTCTTTTGTCTGTATTGTGATTGGTACCGGCATCGGAGGCGGGATTGTCCATCATGGCGAGTTGCTCCGTGGTGCACATCTTCACGCGGGTGAATTTGGTTATTTGATGCTGGATATGGCAAACGGCAATACATGGAGTGAAACGGGCTCTTCGTCTGCATTGACTAAACGGGCAGGCTTTTTAAATGGAGAAGAGGTATTTAAACGTGCTGGGCATTCACCTGAAGCTGCATCAGCGCTTGAGCACTTTTTTCATACACTGGCTGCCGGTATTTTTTCGATTCAATACATTTTGGATCCGCAAAGGGTACTGCTCGGTGGAGGGATTACACAGCAGTCGGCTTTTTTAAAGGGCATCAATGAGGCAATTGAAGCGCTTTACAGACAAAAAAGTTATGCGGCGGTTAAGCCGGAGATCCGCCTTTGTCAGGCTGGCAGTCACGCTCAGCTTACAGGTGCGGTTCATCTTTGGAAAAAACAGTGGAAGGATGAAGCAGGATGTTTACAAGAATAGGCGGTTTTTTTACTGAGGCGAGTCTTTGGATCTTCAGAATGATGCAATTAAATCTCACTTGGCTGATCCATATCGTACTCGGTGGTGTGATTACAGGCTTTTTCCCTGCAACGGTTGCGCTTTTTTCGATCACGCGCAGCTGGGTGAAGGGTGATATTGATGAGCCTGTGTGGACATCTTTTCACAGGTGTTTTAAAAACAATTTTATGAAGTCAAATGCGCTTGGAGCAGTCTATGCGGCAGTAGGCGGTTTTATCTATCTGGATCTTTATCTGGCACTGCAGATGAAAGGTGCGGTCGGACTTTTTCTGACAATCCTGCTGATTGTGGTTGCTGCGTTATTTATCCTGTCACTGTTAACATTTTTCGCCTACTATGTACATTTTGAGCAGACGTATAAAGCCTATTTAATTCAGCCTTTTATCCTTACATTTATCAGCTTCCGTCAAAACCTCCTGATTGTGATCGGGCTTACGCTGATCGGCTATCTGTTAAAAGAGATGCCGGGTCTGATTCCGTTCGCTGCAGGTGTGATGCCGGCTTACTGGATTATGAAGGTTTCGATGAACCGGTATAGACAATTGAAGATTGAAATGGAGGCAGTCACATGACAAAGAAAACAGCGCATATCATTTCTCACTCGCATTGGGACAGGGAATGGTATATGTCACTTGAAGAACATCGTTATTATCTGGTTCAGCTTTTTGATGATCTGTTAACGATGCTTAAGGATGATCCTGATTATCACAGCTTTCATCTGGACGGGCAGACGATTATGGTTGATGACTATCTGCAGGTCAGACCGGATAGAAAAGAAGAGGTCGAAAAGTATATCCATGAGGGCAGACTTGTGATTGGTCCCTGGTACATTTTACAGGATGCTTTTTTGACAAGTGCTGAAGCGAATATCAGAAACCTGCTTTATGGAATGAAAACGACAAGGAAGTATGGTCAGGACGGGAATCTCGGGTATTTTCCGGATACATTCGGTGTGTATGGTCAGGCGCCTCAGATTCTGAAGCAGGCTGGTATTGATACAGCTGCATTTGGACGTGGTGTGACGCCAACAGGATTTAATAATCAGGTATTTCATGATGATTATTCCTCACCGTATTCTGAAATGACATGGGAAGCGCCGGATGGTTCACAGGTGCTTGGGATTTTATTTGCCAATTGGTATTCGAATGGCAATGAAATTCCGTCAGACGGTACAGCTGAGGCGTTTTGGGATCAGAAGCTTAGAGATGCTGAACGTTTTGCTTCAACCTCTGAATTGTTATTTATGAATGGGTGTGATCATCAGCCTGTACAAAAAGATATTACGAAGGCAATTAAAATCGCAAATGAACTGAGGCCGGAGATTGAATTCAGACATTCAAGCTTCCAGGATTATATTGCAGAAGTAAAAAAGGACCTTCCGAATCAGCTTCAGGTTGTAAAGGGAGAGCTGCGAAATCAAAAAACAGATGGCTGGAGTACGTTAGTGAATACAGCTTCTGCAAGGATTTATCTGAAGCAGGCAAATGACCGCTGTCAGACACTGCTTGAAAAAGTGATGGAACCGCTCGGGTGCTTTGCAGAGGATCAGGCGCTTCACAGTGACTTTACAGAATACTACTGGAAGCTTCTGATGGAGAATCACCCTCATGATAGTATTTGCGGATGCAGTGTTGATCATGTGCATCAGGAAATGGAGACAAGGTTTATGAAGGTGGAGACCGGTGTTCAGCGATATATAGATGAGCAGCTTAAGTCGATTGCTGAGAAGATTGATACAACTCATCAGCATCCCGGGGCGATCCCGCTTTTGATTATGAATACAGCTGCCTCCAGGGAAAAACAGGTAATCAGGAAGGTGATTCACTTACATAAGATTTATTTCAGTGAGAAGCCGTTTCAGGAAATTCCTGCTCTTCTTCAAAAAAAGTCTGCGGGCACTTTTTATGCGGAAAATGGCGAGGGGGAGAAATTTGCAACAGTTACAAAGGATAATGGGATTGTATTTGGATACGATCTTCCGGATGATGGCTTCCGGCGTCCTTACTATGCCATTGAAGCAGAGCTTACATTTGAATATGCTCCAGCGGTTGCAGCTGGTTATGAGGTTTACTATCTGATTCCTGAAGTAAATCAAACTGATCAGCGCATGCTTTTCGATCAGGATAAGCTCAAAATGGAAAATGAATTTGTAAAAGTAATGGTGCATGAAAATGGAACTTACACAATCAGTAATCAACAAACAGGTGTGAGCTATCCCGGGCTTGGTATCTATGAGGATACGGGAGATATCGGTAATGAGTATATGTTTAAGGAAACAGGAGATGGCTTCAGAGTCAGGTCTGAAAAGATGGAACAAATGAACGTCATTGAAAATAATGGACTGATTGCTTCTATTGAAATCATTCAGTCAATGAAGGTTCCGGCGCATGCTGATGACCAGCTTCAGGAGGAGCGTCAGAACCTGGTGTGGCACCCTGAGAGAAAAAGCGGTCGGAGCAATGAAATGACCAATATACAAATTAAAACAACGCTAACACTTGAAAAGCACGCAAGAGGATTGATGGTAAGCACAGTTGTTGATAACCAGGCAAAGGATCACAGGCTAAGGGTGTTGTTCCCGGCTGGTTCAAAGGAGGAATTCCATTTAGCTGACAGTGTTTTTGAAGTGAGTAAACGTCCTAACGTACCTGAAAAGGAATGGAAGAATCCTGCATTCGATCACCATATGCAGCGCTTTGTCAGCCTGAACGGGTTGACTGTGGCAGGAAAGGGTCTTCATGAGTATGAGGTCTCCGGTCAGGACACGATTGAATTAACGCTGCTCCGTTCTGTTGGAGAGCTTGGTGACTGGGGGGTATTTGAAACGCCTGAAGCACAAAGCTCAGGTGAACAGTCAGCTGAGTATATGGTGATCCCGGATTCAACGCATAAGGCATTTGATGAGGCTTATCGTTTTCCAATACCGGCGGCAGTAGCAGTAGCAGGCTGTCATAGCGGAAACAAGTCGAAGGTGTCAGCTCTTTTTGAATGGCAGGGAGAAGGATTGATTCTCACGTCCATTAAACCCCGCCTGCAGGGAGAAGGAACAGTGATCAGGTGGTTCAATCCATCTGACAACATCGTTACGCTTGAGGTTGATGTTTTAGATGAAAAAGAGATTTATCATTCGACAGTTCTTGAAAAAAAAGCAGAATTACTTGGCAGCGGACGGGTAAATATCGAGGTCAAACCATATGAAATTATGACACTGCTGGTCAGTGAGGGGGATAAGCGGAATGAATACTAAAACGGTACCTGTATCATTGCAGACCATCATAGAAAAAGTTAAGAAAGTATATCCGGAAGATCAGGCATTACAGGAAATGTTCGAGAAATGTTTTTTAAATACATGGAATACAACGCTTCAGGTTGATGACGACGGTGTCTTTGTCATCACCGGAGATATACCCGCAATGTGGCTGAGGGATTCATCTGCGCAGATCAGGCCCTATCTGATCGCAGCAGCTGAAGATCAGGAAGTGGCGGATGTCATCCGTCAGGTGATTGAAAGACAATGGATGTATATTCTTCAGGATCCTTATGCCAATGCTTTTAACAGAACAGCTTCCGGGAAAGGTCACCAGTCAGATCGGACTGATATGTCACCGTGGATCTGGGAGCGGAAATATGAAATTGACTCACTGTGCTTTCCCCTCCAGCTCACCTGGATGTACTGGAAAGCAACGGGCGATCAGTCAATATTGAATCATCAGCTTGTCAAAGTCATTCAAGCGATTATAGAAGTGTGGAAAACTGAACAGGATCACGAAAACAGCTCTCCCTATTTATTTGAGCGTGATGAGTGCAGAGTATCAGACACGCTCCTGAGGGACGGGAAAGGGGGATATTCAGTGAAAACCGGCATGACGTGGTCAGGCTTCAGACCAAGTGATGATGCCTGCCATTACGGTTATCTGATACCCGCTAATATGTTCGCTGTATCCGTGCTTGGGTATGCCGCGGAAATGCTGAACGAGATGAATGAAATGCAGCTGGCTGAAGAAGCACAGCATCTGGCAGCTGCCATACGCTCGGGAATTGAAACGCACGGTACGTTCAATCACCCTGTTTACGGAAAAATATATGCCTATGAAACAGATGGAGCAGGATCTTTTAATCTGATGGATGATGCCAATGTACCGAGCCTTCTTTCAGCACCATACCTTGGTTACACAAGTCACGACGATCCGGTTTATTTAAATACCAGAGCATTTATTTTAAGCAGGGATAATCCATATTACTATGAAGGTGATCAGGCCTCAGGAATCGGAAGTCCCCACACACCGGATCATTATATCTGGCACATTGCACTGGCGATGCAGGGGATGACCGCTGCGGATCAGGCTGAAAAGAATGTTATTTTACAGTATTTTAAACAGACACATGGAGGCACCGGATATATGCATGAAGGGTTTCATGCAGACAGTCCCGAGCGATTTACAAGAGAGTGGTTTGCATGGGCGAATTCAATGTTCAGCGAATTTGTACTGAGCACTGCCGGAATGTATGTGCCGGGCAATCCTCTTGCTGTGAAAGGGGAATAAGGATGTTTTTTACTGTTGAAAAGCTTGAAAACAGAATGCATGAGCTGGAGAGACTGAGATATAGAGAGCGTATGAATATCTCTTTATTTTCTTCATATACGCCGGATAGCGGAGCTGAAAATACTTTTCCATCAGTCTTTGATCATGGAAGTCTGAAAGTGGGAGATCATTGGTCAGGCAGAGATCATTATCTCTGGCTCAATACAGAAGTGACAATTCCTGATGACTGGAAGACAAAACGCACTGTTGCTTTTTTTGATCTGGGCAGAACCGGTGGCGGAAATAATTCCGGCTTTGAATCACTATTCTTTTTGAATGGACAGGCTTTTCAGGGCGTTGATTCAAACCACCGGGAAGTACTGCTCCCGGACAGTGTATCCGGTCAGCATCAATTCACACTCCAGCTCTGGTCAGGGCTTGAAGGTGGCGGCCAGCCATCTGTTCAGACCTATCAGTTAAAGGAAGCCTGGGTTGGCTGGCTGGATGAAAACACTGATCAGCTTTATTACATGGTACGTGCCATTCTTGAATCAGTTAAACAGCTTGATGAACATCAGGTGATTCGTTCAAAGCTTCTATCTGCTTTAAATCGAAGCAGCAGGAAAATTAACTGGCAGGCAGCAGGTGAAGAAAGGTTTTACGAATCAGTCAGTGTTGCTCTGAGCGAACTTTCAGAAGCCATCAGTGACATTCACCTGCCATCTGAGATCAGTATTCGCGCAGTCGGTCATTCCCATATTGACCTGGCGTGGCTCTGGAGAACAAAGCATACAAAGGAAAAGGCAGTCCGCACATTCCGTACAGTGCTCAGGCTGATGGAGCTTTACCCTGATTATACGTATCTGCAAAGTCAGCCTCAGCTGTATGAGTGGATCAGACAGGAGGATCCGGAACTGTTTGAAGAAATCCGCAGGAAAATCAAAGAGGGCCAGTGGGAAGTAGAAGGATCAATGTGGGTAGAGGCAGACTGCAACATTCCATCGGGTGAATCGTTTGTCAGGCAGTTACTTTATGGTAAACGGTTCTTTGAAAAAGAATTTGGTATCGTCACGAGATCCTTATGGCTGCCGGATGTTTTCGGTTACAGCTGGTCGCTGCCGCAGATTCTGAAGAAATCCGGAATCGATACGTTTATGACAACAAAGATCAGCTGGAATCAATATAACAGGATGCCGCATGACACCTTCAGATGGCGTGGAATAGACGGATCTGAAATCCTGACCCATTTTATTACAACGCCTGAACCAGGAAGACCTGAAGATTCATGGTTTTATACTTATAATGGGCTGATCTCAGGTGAAACTGTGACAGGTATCTGGAAGCAGTACCGTGATAAAGAAATTAATCAGGAGCTTTTACTGGCGTATGGATATGGAGACGGCGGAGGCGGAGTGAACCGCGATATGATTGAGATGAAACGGCATCTTGACGGAATCCCGGCTATGCCTGAAGTAAAATCCGGTAAAGCAGCTGACTATTTTACGGACCTTCATCACACAATCGATCAGGCTGATGGCTATGTACATACCTGGGACGGGGAGCTCTACCTCGAATATCACAGAGGCACCTATACAAGCCAGGCAAGAATGAAGCAGGAAAACAGGAAGCTTGAATTTGCATATAGAGAGCTTGAAATGCTGGCAGTTATGCATGCGCTTGACCATGGATTTGAGACGTATCCGGCGGCTGAAATTGAAAAAGGATGGAAGTATATTCTGCTGAATCAGTTCCACGATATTATTCCGGGATCCTCCATTCATGAGGTGTACGAGGATGCACACCGGGACTATGCGGCCGCATGGGAGCTTTTCCATATGGTTAAAAAAAGGCTGCTGACCTCTTTACTAGCAGGTGAATCAGGCTCAGCTGCAGTGCTTCATAAAAGAGAGCTGTCTAAACCTGTGTTAGTTCACCACAAGGGAGAGCTGTCTCTGATTGAACCATCAGCTGGAGCAGGTATCACAGCGCTGACACCGGTAACCCCTGTTAATTCCAATCATTTTGTAACAAGAATCGGGGAGCGTTTTGTTCAGACACCGTTTTATCATATTAAATGGAATGAAAAAGGTCAGCTCATATCGATCATTGACCTTGATGAATTGCGTGAAATGCTCGACGGGACTGGAAATGTTTTGAGGCTCTATGAAGATCGTCCGATGGCACATGATGCCTGGGATATTGACCTTTACTATATCGAAAAGTCTGAAGAAATTGATCGACTGATATCCTGTACAGTAAATGAAAGCAGTCCGTTTAAAATCGATATCATGTTTAAATGGCAGCATGATCATGCAGATATTGAGCAGACAATGGTGCTCTACACCCATACAAAGCGCATTGATTTTGAAACAAAGGTTGATTGGCGCGCGAGACAGCAGCTGCTGAAGGCTGAGTTTCCGCTGCAGATCCGTTCCACTGAAGCGATATATGATATTCAATTCGGTAACGTGAAGCGGCCCACCCATTGGAATACATCCTGGGAGATGGCACGATTTGAATCTGTCGGACATAAATGGGCTGCACTATCTGAAGTGAATTATGGGATTGGTGTACTCAACGACAGTAAGTATGGATACGGAATTAAGGATAATCTGATCTCTTTATCATTATTAAAAGGGCCGGTGTACCCTGATCCTGAAGCAGATCTTGGCATCCATCATTTCACCTATGCGCTATTTCCATTTAAAGGGTCAAATGATAAACACCAGATTGAGGAAGAGGCACTTGTATTGAATGATCCTCCTGAAGTGCTGGAAAATACGTCTGTAAATGAACACGGGTTCCTGATCCGTTCAGGGGCAGCATCAGTATTAGTTGATGCGATCAAAAAAGCAGAGGAACGCCAGTCAGTAATTGTCAGGTTTCATGAAATGGAAGGATCGCGGGTTAAAACCGCAGTTGAATCAGGATACAAAGTGATCAAATGGCGTTTTGTTAACCTGCTTGAAGAGCCTGTCAGTGACTGGAATGAGACTGGTGACATACTGCTGACCTTTAATCCGTATGAAATAAATTCGATTGAAATTGAATTCGCCTGAGGACATAATAGAAGCAGTAATAAAGGAACCTGACGGGGAGAAATTGACTCGTCAGGTTCCTTACCCTATATAAAAAGATGCCGCCGGGAGGCTTAATATGAAAGCGCTTTATAAAATCAGGCAGATTAATAAACGAATGTTTCACCGCGTATTTATTACCTACTCCGTTGTGATATTTCTGGCGATGGCAGCACTTTTTCTATTTCTATCAGAGTACTATGCAGATTTTATTATTCAGAGGGAAGTAGACCGGCAGAGTGATATTGTTGATGATTTAAAGGATGAGATCCAGGAAAAACACGACTTTGTCAGACAGGGAGTCAGACAGCTTTATCAGGAAGAGCGGCTGATTGAGGATGTTGCATTTGCGCTTCAGCATTCCTATGAAGAATATCTCAGATACCGCCTTGACCGGTTTAGTGAAAGTGACTCCTTTGTCCCTTATCATTTCGATATTTTTGTCGAAAACTATTTCTCAAGAGATGAAGAAGCGATCGCTGTACAAATCAGAAATGAGAACCTTGGAACGGAATACGTATATTTATATGACCATACGAAATGGAATCTTGAAATGGAGGATCAGCAGGAAAGACCGATCAAAGAATATGCTGATGAACCGCCACCGGGGGACATGCTGGTGATCAGTGAACAGATTAATGATCCGGTATCAATGGATCGCCTGGGTGAAATGCTTGTCTATTTCAGCTATGACAACCTTGATCGTCTGCTTTCACTGCAGGACAGCGCTGTCAGCAGCAGCTACGTCATTATGAACGAAAACAAAGACATCTTTTATCAAAACGGTCAGGATACAGAGATTTTAATTGAGGAGGTTGGATTTCAGGCTGTTGAAACTCAAATCAGACCGGATGATACATATTATCTGCAGTCTTCAATTGATCCGGTATCAGGACTGATGGTTGCCTCGCTCGTACCGGAAGCGGGGATGGCACAGTTATTCACTTACCGGACAACAATTTTGCTGATCATTTCTCTATTAACTTTTCTTGCAATCGGTCTGCCTTACTGGACTCTCAGAAGCTATTCGCACAGGGTGGATCTGATTCTTTCAAAAATGAGAGAGGTGCAAAGCGGTCAGCTGGATGCAAGAATTGAGAAAACCAGACATCAGGATGATCTGTCAGTGATCTCGGATACATTTAATGAAACGCTGGATGAATTAAACGATTACATTCATAAGGTTTATTTCTCGCGACTAAAACAAAAAGAGGCCGAACTGGCGAATCTTCAGGCACAGATTAATCCGCACTTTTTATATAACACCCTGGAAGCGATCAGAATGAAATCCTTAAAAGAGGGTGCCAGAACCTCCTCTAAAATGATTGTTCAGCTGGCAAAGCTTTTCAGGTATTCGCTGAAATCTGAAGAGCTGGTTTCTGTGGAAAATGAATGTAACCATGCACGGGAATATATTAATTTGTTTAAAGCCCGTTTTGAAAATCTCCTGCATGCTGATTTTACAATTGAAGCAGGACTTTCAGAGAAAAAAATGCCGCCATTTATCCTGCAGCCTTTGATAGAAAATTATTTAATTCACGGGTTTGACCCCGGGAAGACAGATAACCGGCTGAGTGTTGATATAAAAAGTGAGGAGCAGTATCTGCGTATCATGATTTGTGATAATGGAAAAGGAATCAGTGCTGAGAAACTCCGGGAAATTCATGAGCGGCTGAAGGATCAAAAAAGCTCGTCTGATTCTATTGGTCTCGGCAATGTTCATGAAAGAATTCAGCTTAAATTCGGAAAAACATACGGTGTGGAAGTGAACAGTGAGCAGGGTGTTAAAACGGTCATCCACGTTACCCTGCCGATATTGACAGGAGGGAACAGTGATGTTTAATGTCATGCTTGTAGATGATGAGCCGCTTATATTAGAAGGGCTTCAGCATATTATTGACTGGAATGAGCTTGGTTTCAGGATTGCTGCAACTGCTAAAGATGGTCAGGAGGGGCTTGCTCTTGCCAGTACGCTCCCGATTGATCTGATTATCACTGACATTAAAATGCCTGAAATGAATGGGCTTTCTTTATTAAAGGAACTGAACCAGCAGCATTATCCTGCAAAATCTATTGTGTTGTCCGGCTTTCAGGAATTCGATCTCATCAAAGAAGGCCTCATGCTTGGTATTGAAAACTACCTCACAAAACCGGTAGATGACGATGAGCTGATTGCTTCATTAAAAATTGTCAGAGAAAAACTTGAGCGTTCAATGCTTGAAGAAGAGTCTCGCTTAACACTGCGTGATCACGCAATCATCAGATGGTTAACCGGAAAGATGAAGCAGGAGGAATTCGATGAACGACTGACGCTTTATTCTTCTGAACTTGTTACATTGCCTGCTGTTGCGGGGCTTTTGAAAATGGACTTTTCAGATCGTGAGGAAGGGTATCTATATCAGCTGCAGCATAAGATAGAATCCCGGACTAACGCTACTGCTGTCGTTACACCATCAGCAGATTTGCTTTTACTGATCAGGGAAAATGATCTGACTGATGAGTTTACATCAATTGTGGAAGACCTTCTTGCGAAAACGGAATATGTGCTGGTTTTCAGCCGGTTGCTTACAGCAAGAAGCGAATTTCAAGAGGTTTTCAGAGAAATGGAAATGACCAGTGAGTTAACCATGCTCACCCCCTCACACCGGGAGCCGGAAACTTTAACTGTGATTTCAACAGTATCATCACATGACCCGCAATTTAATATCAGACCGGAATGGCTTGAAATGCTTGCTGACAGGAAAGCTGATGAAGTGACCAGACTGCTGGGCCAAAAGCTTGCTGAGACGAACCAGGGACACTTGCTGCCGGTAACGAAAGGCTTTCTGCTGGAGCTATTCTTCAGTGTGAAGAACAAATTTATGATTTCTATGGATTATCGTGATTATGTTCAATTGATTCATAGAATCATGTTTTTTGAACATATCAATGAAGCAAATCAGCTTTTAAAAGACATTATTGATATGGTCCATCCGGAAAACCCGGATCAGGAAAAAAAGAGTATTGTCATTCAGCGCGTTCTTCATTACATTCACGAAAGCTATCATGAGGACATGTCGCTTAAAACGCTTGGCCATCAATTCCATATCAATCCAATATACCTCGGCCAGCTTTTTCAAAAAGAGGTCGGCGCCGTCTTCACGAAGTACTTAAATCAAATCAGGATATCAAAAGCTAAGGCTTTACTGCTTAATTCAAGCGAAAAAGCGGGAATGATCGGTAAAAAGGTAGGGTACACAGATGCAACTTACTTTTACAAACAGTTTAAAAAATATGAAGGGGTGACACCTTCAGAGTGGAGAAAGAGGCAGACATAAAAAAGAGGCGGGGCAAACCGTCTCTTTTTTATGTACTTCTATCAACCTCTTTATTTTGAACAGTAAAACTATAAAAACTCAACTTTCTGATATGTAAGGGTTTTCATATACTTTAATTAGAAACATTCAGGTCTTAACAAATAAAAGGAAAGGAGGAAAATGATGAAGCGGATCAGGAAGTTCGGTAAGAATTTATATGACAATAGAGTTTGGCTCTTAATGGTGTTGCCAGGATTGATCTGGTTAATTGTTCTGAAGTACATTCCAATGTTCGGTCAAATTATTGCATTTAAGGATTTTCGTTTTCATCCGGATGGGTTTTTTGCAAGCGTCTTTCACAGTGAGTGGGTGGGATTTGAGAATTTTCAGTTCCTGTTCAGTACAAATGATGCTTACATTATTACCCGCAATACACTTTTATACAATATTGGATTTATTGTAATCGGGTTAATTCTAGCAGTCGCAGTGGCGATTATTTTAAGTGAAATTACAAAGCAGCGCCTGGCAAAAATCTATCAGACAGGTATGCTGTTTCCACACTTTTTATCCTGGGTTGTTGTCAGTTACTTTGTCTTTGCATTCCTGAGTACAGACCGTGGCCTGTTTAACTCAGTATTAGAGTTTTTCGGTGCAGATCCGGTCTCCTGGTATAACGAACCCGGTTACTGGCCGTACTTTATTATGGGGATCAGCCAGTGGAAAGGGGTCGGCTTCAGCAGCATCGTTTACCTGGCAGCGATTGTAGGAATTGAAAGAACCTATTATGAGGCTGCAATGATTGATGGAGCGAATAAGTGGCAGCAGATCAAACATGTCACAATCCCGATGATTATGCCCCTGATCGTGATTCTGACAATATTAAATATCGGAAGTATCTTCAGTGCAGATTTTGGCCTTTTTTATCAGATCCCGCGTGACTCCGGACCACTCTATTCTGTTACTAACGTCATCGATACATACGTATACAGAGGATTAATGACGATGGGTGATATCGGAATGAGTACAGCAGCAGGACTCTATCAGGCAACTGTTGGATTTATCCTGATTTTGCTGACCAACTACATTGTCCGTAAGATCGACGAAGAAAATGCACTATTTTAATGATTGAAAGGAGGAAAACATCATGCAGGCACCAACAAGAGTGATTGTGAAGCCACGTGAGAAAGTAAAAGCTGTAGCGGTTAAAAAGAAAAAACCCTTTAATCCATATGGCTTCTCAGGCAAAACAAGCATACTCATGCATATCCTCCTCGGTACATTTGCATTCTTATGTGTATTTCCATTTATCTACGTTATCATTATTTCGCTATCTAATGAAGCGTCTCTCGCAGAAAATGGCTACCAGCTCATACCCGAGGAATGGAGCTTTGAAGCATATGCCTATCTCTGGCAGATGAGAGCTCAGATTGCAAAAGCGTACGGGGTAACAATTGCTGTCACTGTCCTTGGTACAATCATCAGTGTAGCGATTATCGCACTATATGCATATGCCATTTCACGCAGACAGTTCATCTATCGTAAACAATTCACGTTTATTGCATTTTTCACGATGCTTTTCAGTGGAGGAATGGTTCCATTCTATATCGTTATGACGCAATTTCTGGATTTGAAAAACTCAATCTGGGCATTGATCCTCCCGATGGCAGTCAATGCATTTTATATTATTATCATGAGAACCTTCTTCATGAGAACCGTACCTGAAGCCATTTTGGAATCAGCAAGAATTGATGGAGCGAGTGAGTGGAGAATCTTTTTGACGATCGTACTGCCTTTATCGATTCCAGGGATTGCAACGATCGCACTCTTCAGCACACTTGCATACTGGAATGACTGGTTCAACGCGCTGTTATTTATTGACGATCCATCACTTGTACCTTTGCAATCACTATTAATGAGAATTGAAAGTAATATGGACTTCATTCAGCAAAATTCGATGCTGACTAATCAAAACAGCTCAATATTGAATTCGATTCCACAGGATTCTGCAAGAATGGCCATGGTGGTCATCGCGACTTTACCGATTGCATTATCCTATCCTTTTTTCCAGAAATACTTTATCAGGGGACTAACAATTGGCGGTGTGAAGGACTGAGAAATTACACGAACAGGGGGAAAACAGTATGAAAAAGCTTGGAATTTGGGGATTAATTCTAACATTAGTAATGGGGATTCTTGCTGCATGCAGCTCGGATAGCGGAAGTGAAGCTTCAGGTGAATCATCAGATGATCATGTCACATTAACATGGTATCTGATCGGCACACCTCAACCGGATCTCGAAATGGTGATGGAAGAAGTAAACGCCTATACAAAAGAAGAGATCAATACGTCAATTGATCTGAAGCTGCTGGACTGGGGTGAGTACGATGAGCGTATGCAGGTGATCACCACTTCCGGTGAAAATTACGACATTGCTTTTACCAGCTCATGGGCAAATAACTATGCATTAAATGCACGCCGCGGGGCATTTATGCCTTTAAATGACTTAATTGAAGAACACGGACAGGAATTCAAAGAAGCCATCAATCCTGCATTTCTGGAAGGAGCTCAAATTGATGGAGAGCTATATGCGATTCCAACAAATAAAGAGCTGGGTCAGCAGGCTGTCCTTTCATTTAACAAAGAGCTTGCGGACAAGCATGATCTGGACCTTTCTTCAGTAAACTCTATTGCAGATCTTGAGCCGCTTCTTGAAGTCATCAAGAATGAAGAGTCAGGTGTATCACCGATCGCAACTTTTGATGCATATCTGCCATTTGACTCAATCCTGAACGAAGAAATGCCTTTTGCTTTCCGTCTGGATGGAAATACAGATGAAGTCGTTAATAAATATGCTGAAGATGTCACGATGGAGACATTAACTACAATGCATGACTACTACAAAAAAGGCTATATCAAACAGGATGCTGCAACGAGCACTGACTCATGGCCGCTTGAAACACCAAACTGGTTTGTCAGAAAAGAAATCTATCAGCCTTATGCTGAATCGATCTGGTCAAGAACAGCAGGCTATGAAATTGCCGTTCGACCACTTCACGAACCATATATTTTTAATAACTCAGTAACAGGGTCAATGCAGGCGATTTCTGCTACTTCAAAGCACCCTGAACGTGCAATGCAGTTTTTAAATCTATTAAACACGGATCCTTATCTTCGTAACCTCCTTGATAAAGGAATCGAAGGTACACATTATGAAGAAAACGAAGAAGGAATGATTACAGATCTGCCTGCGCGTGTTGAAAGTTTTAATATGCCAAGCTTTGCGATTGGTAACCAGTTCATTCTTAAACTATATGAAGATGATCCGGCTGATAAATGGGAGGCTTTTGAAGAATTCAACGAAAAATCAGTCCCATCACCGGCACTTGGATTCTACTTTGATTCAAACCCTGTAAGAACCGAAATTGCTGCGATCTCGAACGTAACAAGTGAATTCTCTCCAGCATTGTTAAAGGGAGCAGTTGACCCGAAGGAATACCTTCCACAATTTAATCAGAAGCTGGAAGAGGCAGGGATGCAGAAAGTAATTGATGAAATCCAGAAGCAGTACGATGCATGGAAATCTGAACAGTAAAACCTGACATACCAGAGGATATAGAGGAGTCCGGAATCAATCATGATTTCGGCATCCTCTTTTTATTTGACCTTCTTTACGCAAATGATGGGCAAAAAGAACTATAAAAGAGGTGTTTTATATGATCGCAGGAATCGATCTTGGCGGAACAAATGTCAGAATTGGCGTCATCAATGAGTTGCTGGAAATCGTTGAATGGAAGGAAGCACTCTCAGAAGTGGAGAAAGGCTATGATCATACAATTCAGGTTATTTTCAATTTACTTGACCAGGTAAAAGCGGACTATCACATTGAAAGAGTCGGCCTGTGTGCACCCGGACCATTGGATCATAAAGCAGGAGTACTGCTGGATCCTCCTAACCTTAAAGGGTGGGGGTATCAGCCAATTGTACAGTCTATTGAACGTTATATGAGCTGTCCAGTGTATTTATTGAATGATGCAAATGCAGCTGCTTTAAGTGAAGCTGCCACCGGTGCAGGAGAAGGGTATGAGAGTGTCTGGTTTACCACTGTCAGTACAGGAATAGGAAGCGGATATGTCTATCAGGGGAAGCTGATTCAGGGTGAGAAAGGCTGCACTGGTGAAATTGGAAATATGATTATCGTTCCTGGAGGGTACAGGCATGCTAATCTTAACCCCGGGTCATTAGAGGGTTATGCAAGCGGAACGGCAATTGGACGCATTGCAAAAGAAAAGTACGGGATTAAGGGTGGAGCATTCGAAGTAATCGATCGGGCACAAAAAGGAGATCCGCAAGCAACCATTATCCTCAACAGCACACTGGAATATCTCAGCACAGCTATTGCCAATATTGTCCACACTATTAACCCGTCAGTCTTTGTTTTTGGTGGTGGCGTCATGACAGATTCAGAGTACCTGCTGCCGTTATTGTCGGAAAAAGTAGATCAGAGAATTTATGGAAGCCTGCAGGGAACGATAGAATTGAAAGCTGCCCATCACAAAAATGAGGCAGGTGTACTTGGCGCCGCAGTATACGCCAGTCAGCAACCATCACAGCCCTCTATCGTAAGGGGGCTGAAATCATGACAATATATAAGTTAAAGCCACATTTTCAAAACAAAATCTGGGGAGGCAGAAAGCTTGAAACCGTCTTTCAATATGACATCCCTGCCGGACCAGTTGGAGAATGCTGGGGGATTTCAGCTCATAAGAACGGTGAGAGTATTATAGAGAACGGTCCATTTAAAGGTATGACACTTTCTGAACTATGGGAACAGAATAAGCTTGAAGTATTTGGAGAGTATCCGCATGAGTCTTTTCCGCTGCTAGTGAAAATTTTGGACGCAGACTCAGACTTATCAGTTCAAGTGCATCCGGATAACCATGAAGCAAAAGAGCTCGAAGGAGAGCCATTTGGAAAAACTGAATGCTGGTACGTACTTGATGCAAAACCAGGCGCTGAATTAATCATAGGTCATAATGCAAAATCAAAAGAAGAATTAACCACAGAAATTCAAAAAGGAAACTGGAAGAGTCTGCTCAGAAAGCGAAAAGTCAAAAAAGGCGATTTCATTTTTATTGAAAGTGGGACCCTTCATGCCATCGGCTCAGGAATCCTGCTGCTCGAAATACAACAGTCAAGCGACACTACTTACCGGGTCTATGACTTTGACCGCCGGGATCAAAACGGACACCTACGTGAACTGCACCATGAAAAAGCCATCAGGGTCACAAATACACCCGATCAATTTTTAGAGAAAAAACCGGAATCCCGTCGAACGGATGAAGCGATCATCAGTCAGATGATCTCAACTAAAGAATTTAGTGTCTGGCTTTATCAGGTGGATGGAAAAGTCAACCTGAAAACGCCAGACCGATTTAAACTCCTGAGTGTTACAGAGGGACAAGGGAAAGTCCTGTCAGCAGATGGGGGAAATATTACAGAACTGAAAAAGGGTGACCATTATCTAGTGCCAAGACATAGTGAAGAAGTGGTAATTTTGGGGAAGGTGGAGTTTGTTGTGAGCGGGGTAGAGTGAAGGGAGGGACAGACCCTGCCTTCGCTCTATCGCCGGTGGTGAGTGGAGACAGGGTCTGTCCCTGCCTTCACAAATACCCCGCAGCCCCATCATTCTACCCCGGGCCAACCAGCGCCTCCTCTTAAACCTAAAGCATATTATTTACCCAAAAAGTACCTTTTTAAACTCCTTCTGTAATACTTTGTAACACTTTTTAATATTATTGTAATGACCGTTAAGTGTAAAAGTAGTTTAATATGATTGTTGTGAGAAACATATAAAAAACACATAAACGTGTTAATTGTAATAGGGGAGTGTACAGATTGAAAAAGTGGGTACGTACAGCTGTAGCAACTACAGCGATTGCAGCGACAATTAGTGGACTTGGATCTCAGGCATTTGCGAGCACGTATAAAGTTTCCAGTGGTGATACTCTTTGGAAAATCGCTTTGGAAAATCAGACTTCTGTTAACCAGATTAAGCAATTAAATGACTTAACTTCAGATATCATTTTTCCAAACCAGCTTTTAAAGCTTTCAGGTGAAGCAGTTTCTTCATCAAATACTGGAAGCACAACTTCTGTCAGTGGATCAACTTATGTCGTTAAGGCTGGAGATACATTGTACGGAATTGCTTTGAAGACAAATACATCTCTTTCTAGTATCAGATCTTTAAATAACCTGACTTCACATCTTATTTATCCGGGTCAGTCACTTAAGCTTGAAGGTTCAGTACATACTAGCAGTAACAGTAGTGATGTTAGTAGTTCATCAGGTTCATCAAGCTCTTCTAATACATCAACTTATACAGTTAAATCAGGTGACTATTTATCTAAGATTGCCGTTAATCACGGAATCAGTCTTTCTGAATTGATGAATTTAAATGGATTAAGCGGATATTTGATTTATCCTGGTCAAACACTTAAAGTAACAGGAACTGCTACGAATGTTTCATCAGGACCTGCTCAAACTTCTCAAAAGCAGACTTCTGCAGTTTCCGGTGCAAGTGCGATTATTCAAAAGGCTAAAGCACAAATCGGAACGCCGTATGTTTGGGGCGGAACGTCTACTTCAGGGTTTGATTGCAGTGGATTTATCAGCTATGTATTTGATACTTCAAGAACAAGTGCAGCAGGCTATTACTCTCGTTCATCACACGTTAGCAGCCCGCAGCCTGGCGATCTAGTATTCTTCAAGAATACTTATAAAGCTGGAATCTCGCATGTTGGGATTTATGTAGGCGGTAATCAGTTTGTTCACGCCGGAAACAATGGTGTTGAAGTGACTAGCTTAAGCAACCCTTACTGGAGCTCTAAATTCGA
Source organism: Jeotgalibacillus haloalkalitolerans (assembly GCF_034427455.1). Classification (NCBI taxonomy): domain Bacteria; kingdom Bacillati; phylum Bacillota; class Bacilli; order Caryophanales; family Caryophanaceae; genus Jeotgalibacillus; species Jeotgalibacillus haloalkalitolerans. The sequence continues at coordinate 922,155 of NZ_JAXQNN010000001.1, forward strand.
TAGCTATAGAAGTTTTTAATGATTGAAAAAAGCTGCTTCGGCAGCTTTTTTTGTAGTTAAAAGGAGTGGTCGTTTTGTCATTTTTTAAAAGAAAGCAAAATGGTGAAATTTCTAAGCATCCTTTAGAGCATGAAAAAGAGATTCTGGGTAAGAAAATTGCCGGGGATGTTGATCAGGCACTGGAGCATATTCAGTCATTGGATTTAAAATATTTAATAGAAGAAAAAATTCAGAAGCTCCGCTATTTATATCCTGATATTAATGATTATAAATACGAATTATTAAAAAGAAATGTCTATTACATAGAGTTTATTAAAGAGTTAAAGAGGTTTTTAGCGGAGATCTTCAGAGGTTTTGTTAATGAAGTTGATCTGGGGCGTGTAAAGCAAAGAATTTCAGGTCAATTAGATGAGGCGGTTAGCCGTCATTATGACCGGTTTCATGAGCATTATTTATCAACGGACGAGGGCCTGCAAGGTTTGGAGCAGTCTTTTCGTGAAAATCTTCTGATGTATGAATGGCTGAAAAAGCTGCTGCCGTTTTACCAGCGTCATCATTATTCGGTCTCAGAAGATCTGCCAAAGCGGTGGATTGTCAGGAGAATTGAAGAAGAGTGTAAAAGAAAGACAGATGAGGTTATGTTTTTTTAATATGGATTCAATTTTTCATCAGGCTCCTTTAGAGGGGCTTTTTTTATTGTATCAGAAGGAAATCCTTTGAAGTTAATTATATATTTTTTCGCAAATCATTATTCTTATTTTTTGTACGGAATATGCTAATAACGCAAAACTATTAGACTATGTATAAAAATTAAATTCTATGAATAGACTGATATTAGCGCAATGTTCTTGCAATGAAGGAAAATATATACTAAAATTAATTAATACTAATTAACTATATAATTTACATGCCAGTGGAAGGGGTTACTTTTATGCCGGACAGGTGGGAGCTCAGCGTAAAATTTAATGACTATGAATATCAAATTAAAGGAAATCAGAAAGTGGTTGCTCAGCATATGTCATTAGCCATGAGCCATGCGAAAGAAGCTAATCATGAAAAAGCGCCTTTACCGGTGGAACTCACTATAAAAGCAGATTCCCCGGAATATCTTAAAGAGCTGATCCCTGTAACAATTGATGCTGTCAGTGGTGGTGGATGGGAACGATCTGTAGATAAAAAAGTTCTGGTTGAATTTGTCGGACAGCTTGGTGCAAGAATCGAATGGGTATATGCGCTTGGAATGGGGTATTTTTTAACTGAAGTGCTGAAAGAAAATATCTTATCTGCCAAAAATCTCAGAAGCTTGTACAGAGAGGCGAACATCACAACTCCACAAAATATCCACCTTGGTATCAACCAGTGTGTGAAAAAGGGCTATTTAAAAGAAATTGGAAAAGTTGATAACGTTAAAACATACATGATCACTGAAGATGGCAAACAATTTATTGAAAAACAGATCAATAAAGAAAAGCCGGATATTGGTGAAGCGATCTATGAAAATAACTATCAAAAAGATGCAATTGAGGATTTCCTCAATCAATTGACTGATGAAGAATACGCAGTGTTAAGGTCAAGTACTGATATGACAGAAAGAATTCTCATGTTGATGTTTTTAATGAAGAGTAAGGGGATTGATGAACCTCTGCGTCCAAATATGATCTACGTTTCTATTGTTAAAATTTTCAATTATGAAGGGCTGAAACGCTCAGTTCATCTTGGATTAAGCCGCACAAGACCTTTAACCAGAAAGCTGAAAGTGCGCAATCAGGTTCATTATGAACTGACAGAGGATGGTTTTTTACAGGCTGAGGTTTATTACGACAATCTGAAGCAATCGATTGAAGAATAACACTGTATATGGTGCATTCTTTATTTGCTTTATTATTATTACCTTAAACCCTGGCAGGTTGAAATGATTGCTTAGTATGGATCGTCTGGTTAAAAGGCACTTTAATAAAGGAAATAAAGTCGTGTTAATAAAGAGATATGTAACTGATTTAGAGGAAATCACAAGCAGCGCACTGTTTAATCACAGTGCGTTTTTTATTTAGCTTTGTTAAAGCAGGCTCTTGATTTCCGCTTCAGGGGGAATTTGCGGCTGGGCGGTGTAACATTACCAAACTTTATTAAGGAAATTTACCCAAAGCCTATTGCACCATCCAAATAATCATGTATAATAACTTTAACACATAAAAGCATAAAAGCGTCGAAGTGTAAAAGTGAATCAGGGGGTAATGTGATGAAAAAGGTTTGGTTGTCAGGTGCAGCGTTGTCTGCAGCAATGGTGTTAGCGGCTTGTGGTGAGGAGACTTCTGAGACGTCGGCTGAGGGCGGCGGTGAGGATTCATATACGATTGGGGTAACGCAGATTGTGGAGCACCCGTCTTTGGATGCCGCGACTGAAGGGTTTAAGCGTGCATTTGAGGAAGCTGGCCTTGAAGTAACGTTTGATGATCAGGTGGCGCAGGGTGATCAGAATAACAGTCAGTCGATTTCACAGAAATTTGTGGCGGATGGTGTGGATCTGATTTTCGCGAATTCAACGCCGAGTGCTTTGAGCTCGCTGAATGCGACGGCTGATATTCCAATTGTGTTTACATCGGTTACGGATCCGCTCGCTGCAAATCTGGTTGCGGATATGGAAGCACCGGGTGGAAATGTGACAGGTACGACGGATATGCATCCGGATGCGATTTCAAACACAGTAGAATTTATGACGAATGAGCTTGTTGTAAAATCAATCGGAATGGTATATAACGCGGGTGAGCCGAACTCGGTTGTGCAGGTGGATGCGGTAAAAGAGGCTGTCGGATCGGACGTGACGGTTGAAGAAGCGGCTGTTTCGACTTCTGCAGATGTGAAGCAGGCGGCTGAATCGCTTGTTGGAAAAGTGGATGCATTCTATATCATCACTGACAACACCGTTGTTTCTGCACTTGAATCTGTGATTGGTGTTGCAAATGATCAGGATATTCCGCTTTTCGTTGGGGAGCTTGATTCAGTTGCGCGCGGCGGATTCGCTGCATACGGATTTGAATACGGAGATATCGGCTATGAAGCAGGTCAGATGGCAGTTGAAATTTTAACAGAAGGGGCTGATCCTGGTGAAATGGCGGTTCAGTACCCTGGCAATCTGAAGCTGATGATCAATAAAGATGCGGCTGAAGAGATGGGCATTGACATCAAGCCTGAGTGGGAAGAGATGGCTGAATTTACTGAGTAAAAGCAATGAGCGGAGCGCGCTGCTTCGCTCTTTTTGATCAAAGGGAGAGAGGAAGGGTTGTATGTGGATGTCGATTTTTACATCAGTCGAGGTTGGACTGATGTTTGCACTGATGGCGCTTGGCGTCTATCTATCTTTTAGAATTCTTGATTTTCCCGACCTGACAGTGGACGGGAGTTTCGTAACAGGCGCGGCAGTTGCGGCAGTGATGCTTGTACATGGCGTGAATCCGCTGATGGCGGTAGCGGCAGCATTTGCAGCAGGTTTTATTGCAGGAACTATCACAGGCTTACTGCATACAGTCGGCGGGATCAACCCGCTTTTATCAGGGATCTTGATGATGATCGCGCTGTACTCAATTAATCTGCGCATCATGGGCGCACCAAACGTCTCACTGCTTGCCCAGGATCACCTGTTTACATGGATCCGCCAGGGCATCGGCGGCACGTGGGCGATCATGATCGTCATGGTTGCATTCGTACTTTTAGTGAAAATTATGCTCGATTTCTTTTTAAAAACAGAGTTCGGCCTTGCGCTGAGAGCGGTTGGCGATAATCACTTAATGATCACGTCTTTCTCAGGCAATATCCACTTTTATAAAGTGTTCGGGCTTGGCCTGTCAAACGGGCTGGTCGCAATCGCAGGGGCACTCGTTGCACAGTACAGCGGGTTTGCTGACGTCAATGCCGGAATCGGAATGATCGTCATCGGACTTGCTTCCGTGATTATCGGTGAAGCGATTTTTGGTAAAAAGACGATTATCCGCACAACGCTTGCTGTGATTGTCGGTGCGATCATTTACCGTATCATCGTTGCCCTTGCACTGCGGGTGGAATTCCTTGAAACAGGCGACCTGAAGCTGATCACAGCAATCATCGTCATACTCGCACTTGTCCTGCCAAAAGGAATCGCCAAACAAAAAGAAACAATGCGAAAACGACAGCGCCGCCTGAGACTCAGCGCGCAGAAAGGATAGTGTCAGATGCTTCAGCTAAACGATATTTATAAGGTTTTTAACGAAGGAACGCCTGATGAAAAGGTGGCGATTGACGATATTTCGCTTGATGTGAAGAAGGGTGATTTCATTACAATTATCGGCAGTAATGGGGCAGGTAAATCCACTCTTTTTAACATTATTGCAGGGAAAATGTATCCTGATCTTGGCGAGGTGCTGATCAGTGACCAGAATGTAACCGGGCTGCCGGAATACAAGCGTGCCCGACGCATCGGCCGCGTTTTCCAGGACCCGATGGCAGGCACATCACCAACGCTTACAATAGAAGAAAACCTGTCTATTGCATATAGCAGAGTGAAGCCCCGCACTTTGCGGCCGGGTGTGACAGCGAAACGCAGAGCATTTTTCAAAGAACAGCTTGAAACACTTGGGCTTGGGCTTGAAGACCGCCTGCGTGCCAAAGTCGGTCTGCTCTCAGGTGGAGAACGCCAGGCGTTATCGCTGCTGATGGCGACATTTACAAAGCCTGACCTGCTTTTACTCGATGAGCACACAGCTGCCCTGGACCCATCCAGAGCAGCACTGATCACAAGGCTTACAAAAGAAATCGTCGAACGCGAACAGCTCACGACCATCATGATCACGCATAACATGCAGCAGGCAGTCGACCTCGGCAACCGCATCCTGATGATGGATAAGGGAAAGATTATTTTTGAAGAAGAAGGTGCACGTAAGAAGCATCTGACAGTTACTGATCTGCTGAATGAGTTTGGGAAGATGAAGGGGACGGAGCTGTCGGATCGGACTTTGCTTGGGGTTTAGATGATAAAGGTTACAGGGACAGAGGTTGGTTTCTTTCCTTAGAAATAGAAATTAGCTGACACAAATTCTGGGTGGCGGCTTAGTCTGTCATATAAATTTATCAAAAAACGTAAAATACTCATAAACCAGTTTATGAGTATTTTACGTTGATTACATTTTATGGATTTTGTGTTAAAATGATCTTTCTGAAAAGATGATTTTTACAGAGGAGCCACTATATTGAAGAAGATTATCGGGTTGTGTTTTTTAATTCTTATAATTTTATCAGGCTGTGGTGAGAATAACGTTGAATGGGAGAAGACTTTGGCAGATTCATCACCTGAGAGAGAGTTTGATATTTTGACCAGTCACTCTCCTGAAAATCATTATACAATCAATTTAAGAGAAGTCAGCGAGAGAATGATAGATGAAAAAGATAAAAAAATTTCTTATCGTGCCTCCGCTTTAAGGATTTATTCCGGGGATTTTGGAGAAGAGATTAACCATTTCGAAGATTACCAGCATGTTGAGGTGTCAACCGTAGACTTTTTCAAAGTGGAGTGGAGAAGTGAGAGTGAGGCTGAAGTTCACATTTATCGTGCCGATCAAAAGGGTGACAGCCGGATTGATGACTCGATCCTGATCAAGGTCCATAAATAAAATGCTGCACCAGCCTTAAATAAGGCGGTTGCAGCATTTAGCTATTCATCTGAATTGATCTCATAGATTAAAAAGGCCAATTTGATCAAGAGAAAATCTCTCAATAAAATTAGCTTTTTGATTAACGTTCAGAAAAATCCGGGAATGGGTCTTCAAGCAGATGCCAATCTGACTGCAGCTCTTTTTCAGTCAGCAGACAATCATCCAGATCTTTAATGATGGTATCCTTATCAAGGTCAATACCAATAAACACAAGCTCATTGATTCGGTCGCCCCATTCAGGATGCCAGCGGTTTTTAAGGTCAGGGTCTTCTGCCATTGAACGGACCTGATCTTCTTGGGAAAGAGCAGCGACCCAGGTTCCCGCAGATTGCAGTTGTATAGACTTTCCTGCCTGTGAAACAAGCCCTGCCGAATTCTCTTTTGTTGCGAGCCAGAAAAACCCCTTTGAACGAACAATTTCTGCAGGCAGTTCACTCAAAAACCCGTAAAATCTTGCCGGGTGAAATGGGTGCTGTCTTTTATAAAGGAAAGACGTAATACCGTACTCCTCTGTCTCCGGAATATGCTCCTCGTTTAATTCCTTTATCCACCCTGCACCCTGACTCGCTTTTTCAAAGTCGAAAGCATTCGTATTTAAAATGTCCAACGGGTCCACCTGACCATACGAAGCCGCTACAAGCTTTGCATCAGGGTTCAGTGTCTTTAATAAAACACGTATTGCATCAGCCTCTTTTTCAGACACAAGATCTATCTTATTTAAAATAATGACATCAGCAAACTCGACCTGATCAATCAGCAGATCAGAAACATCGCGTTCGTCCTGCACATCATCAGTCTGCTTACGGTCAAGCAGGGTCTCGCCGCTCTCAAGATCATCTGCAAACCGCAGCGCATCAACCACTGTCACCATCGTATCAAGCCGGGTCAGCTGACTTAAGTCAATTCCGGTTTCTTCATCCTCGTACACAAAAGTCTGTGCCACAGGGATCGGCTCGGAAATCCCGGTAGATTCAATGATGATGTAATCAATTTCACCAATCTCAGCCAGCCGTTTCACTTCAATCATTAAATCTTCACGCAGCGTACAGCAGATGCAGCCATTCTGCATCTCCACAAGCGTCTCATCCGTACGTGAAAAATAACCCTTTTTCAGCTGCCCTCCGTCAATATTTACCTCACTCATATCATTTACAATCACAGCCGCTCTCAGATCCTGCTTACTATGTAAAATATGATTCAACAAAGTCGTTTTTCCGGCACCTAAATAACCGCTTAACACTGTTACTGGAATCGTCATGAATGGTTCTCCTTTTTAAAACGTAATTATTACGATTTAAAGAATAGCTGATATTTAAAAGATTGTAAAGCGAAAACTTAATGGGATAGGCAGCACAAAACCCTTACTGTTACGCTTCATGTATAATGGAAACATTATCCGGTTAAAGAAGGGAGCCAGAACGATGTCGAATCAGAGAGGACTTTCAACTGCATGGCAAATGCTCGGCTGGCTGCTTTTGGCTCAGGTAGCGGTGGCACTTGTGGGGCGGTCGCTTGCACCGCTTGGCCCGTTGATTGCTGAGGATCTAACACTTACTAAGGCACAGGTTGGTTTGCTGCCTTCGTTTTTATTTTTGGGACAGATGCTCGTCAGTATTCCGGCCGGGATGCTGACTGATAAGATCGGGACGCGGCGATTGCTGTTAATTGTGTGCCTGGTGCTTGGAACGGCTTTCCTGCTGGGATCATTTTCATCGGGATTCTACATATTGCTTTTCTTTATCATGCTTGGCGGAATGGGTTACGGGGCCACACACCCAGTGACAAACAGGGGTATTCTTTATTGGTTTCCAGCTAAAAGAGGAACAGCGATGGGGATCAAGCAGATGGGTGTCACATTTGGTTCAGCCCTTGCAGCAATTGCGCTCCTGCCGCTTGCAGTTGCATTCGGGTGGAGGATAGCTATGGCGATTGCGTGTATTGTACTTATGCTAAGCGGCATCATTGCTTTTCGTTTTTATAAAGAACAGCTCGCTGAAAAAACAGCGCGTGAGCCGGCAGTTCAGGGCAGTATGATGGGCATCATCACGTATAAGCCATTGCTGTTAATCAGCGTAGTGGCCCTTATCCTAAATGGCTCGCAAATGAGCGTGAATACTTATTTGCTATTTTTCGTAACAGATGAACTGTTTTTCAGTCTGGCACTTGCCGGAACAATGCTTGTACTGTCTGAAGCAAGCGGGTCGTTTGGCAGAATCATTTGGGGCTCAATCAGCGACTCGCTTTTTGGCGGGAAAAGGTTCCCGGTTTTAATGATTATCATTGCCACAGCACTGACAGGGACACTGGGCATGGCATTTTTATCAGATGGTATTCCATTGCCGGTGCTCGTAGCGGTTGTACTGATACTCGGTTTTGCAGTGTCAGGATTTAACGGGCTCTGGATGAATATTGCTACAGAACTGACGCCAAGACAGCAGGCAGGTGCAGCGAGCGGAGTCAGTCTGACGATCGGATCGGCAGGCGTCATTATTTTACCGCCGCTCTTTGGTCTGACGATCGATATGAGTGGAAGCTTTCAGACTGCGTGGCTGATGCTGGCGGGGTTGCTGGGTGTGTCCGGAGTGCTTGCTTTTGTTTTAAGGAAATTGAAGGAGTTTTAGTTTGCACATCGGAAATTGTTCCGGTGTGTTTTTTTGTTTGAAGCAGGATGCACAATTCCATCCCGCCTCTGTACCGGCAGAAAATATAAAAAAGGAAATTCAATCCCGCCTCTTGAACTTAACGTTAACGTCAATGATATTTTAAATCTATGCAGGAGTGATACATGTGAAAACGATTCGTGAGGTTGCTGATTTGTTTGGGGTGTCGACTAGGACAGTGAGGTATTATGAAGAGCTTGGGCTGATTCGCCCGGAGCGGTCTGAAGGGAATATCAGGCTGTACGGATCACGTGATATGGCGAAGCTAAAGCTTGTATTCAGAGGGAAGCGGTTTGGTTTTTCGCTTGAGGAGATTAAAGAAATGGTGCTGCTGTTCGACCTGGACCGTTCGGGTAAGAAACAGCTGGAGCGGACGGTTGAATATGGTCATCAGCGCATTGCTGAAATAGAGGAAAAGATTATTGAGCTTGAGGAAATGAAAGATGAAATGAAAGGACTCCTGCTGGAATTTGAACAAAAATTACGGGAAAAGGGGTAGTTGTGATGAACACATCTGATTTATTGGCTTTTCAGGCAGGTAAGTATGGGAGCAGGGATGCGATCAGGTTTATGGGGAAGGGTGTGACCTATGGGGAGTTACATATGAAGGTAAATCAGTTCAGCCAGGGTCTAAAACAGCAGGGGATTCAAAAAGGAGATAAGGTTGCATTGTTTTTGCCGAATACACCGGAGTTCGTCATTGCTTATCTTGCTGTACAGCGGCTGGATGCGATTGTGGTGCCTGTGAATGTAAAGCTGACAGCTGAAGAGCTGGCTTATATTTTAGATCATTCTGATGCAAAAGCTTTGATTGTTCATGAGTGGGTGGAAGCAGCGGCGAAGGATGTGACGTCTCCCGAGATCAGGATTACAACGGCAAATCCTGATACGGGATGGCTATCTTTTAACGCGTTATTTGTAAAAAGTATTGAAGAGGTGCGCAGTGAATCTAAAGAGGATGATGAGTCGACGATTCTTTATACGTCAGGCACAACAGGGCGTCCTAAAGGCGTGCTGTTCAGCTACCGGAATATTTTTACCGTCGCGTCAATGATTGCAGTAGAGATGGAAGTGAAGCCTGAGAGCAGGATGCTGCTGATGATGCCGCTCAGTCATTCGGCACCGTTGCACCTTTTTATGATGGCTGGTTTATATGTTGGTGCGACGCTTGTGTTAACACCGACATTTACACCGGAATTGCTGATTGAAACAGTTGAGACAGAGAAGACCACACACTTTTTTGGTGCACCGGTTGCGTATTTGTTAACAGCAGGTCATCCGAAGCTGAAGACTGCAGATTTATCATCAATGAAATGGTGGATCTATGGAGGTGCTCCGTTATCTAAAGGAGAAATTGAAAAAATTTCATCGGCATTTAAAACGGATCGTCTGGTGTGTGTATATGGGCTGACAGAAGCGGGTCCAAGCGGGTCATTGCTTCATGCGGAAGAACATGCTGAAAAAGCGGGCAGCATTGGCAGGCGCGCACCACTTCATACAGATTTGAAAATTGTAAATGATGATGGTGAAGAGACAGCGGCTGATGAAGTTGGTGAAATTGTGCTTGCCGGGGAAGGGAATATGCTTGGCTATTACAAGGATCCTGAAGCGACAGCGAAAACAATGACTGGCCACTGGCTTCGCACCGGAGATCTTGCAAAACGGGATCAGGACGGGTATATCTGGGTGGTTGACCGGAAAAAAGATCTGATTATTTCAGGCGGTGTGAACGTTTATCCGAAAGAAATTGAAGAAGCGATGCTGACGGTCCCGGGAATGCGGGAAGCAGCCGTAATTGGTGTGCCGCATCCCGAATGGGGAGAGACAGTGAAGGCAGTGTTTGCTGCTGAGAACGAAATTAGTCAGAAGGAACTTTTATTACATTTAGAGAAAAAGCTCGCATCCTTTAAGATTCCAAGATTAATCGAGCAGGTGGAGGCATTACCGCGGAATGCTTCAGGGAAAATCCTGAAACAGGTGCTGCGCGAGGCGGTGGTGAAATGACCAGGGTTTTAACAGAGGAGCGCACGCCGCTGAACCGCAATTTCTTCGATGGCAATGAAACGCTGAAAAAGCTATTAAAAGAAAAACTGGATGATGCACTTTACGCTTTTGCAGATGAAGAACTGCCTGAGCTTGGGCGTGCTGCAGCCAATGAGATTGATGAGCGGGCGCGTCATACGGATCGTGAAGGAGCACCGAGGCTTGAGAAGTACGACCGGTTTGGCAACGATCAGTCAAAGGTGTGGGTGAATGAGGGGTATGAAAAGACGGTTCAGCAGGTGTACGATACCGGGATTGTTGGATATGTGCATGAGCCGATCCCAGCGCTTGGCCGCAAAGGAAATTATCTCTACAGTTTTACACAGGGATTTCTGGTTTCACATGCAGAAGCGGGCTTTTACTGTCCGGTTACACTGACGATGGCGACTGCCTATCTGCTGGATCATTTTGCAGATGAGCGTGTCCGTAGCCGCTTTTTACCGCATGTGTGCTCAACCGGAGACCTGCCGTTGTATGAAGGCGCCACCTTTTTAACGGAGCGGCAGGGCGGGTCAGATGTCGGGGCAAATGTGGTGAAGGCAGCGTTTGAAGATGGAGAGTATCGCCTTTATGGAGAAAAGTATTTTGCGTCAAATGCCGGCATGGCCGGTGTTGCAATGGTGCTTGCGAGAATTGAAGGCGCGCCGGCAGGATCAAAAGGACTGACCCTTTTTGCTGTGCCGTGGAAAGTCGATGGAGAACTGAACGGAATCAAAATCAGGCGTTTAAAGGATAAGCTTGGCGTGCGTGCGGTCCCTTCAGGTGAAGTCGAATTTGATGGAGCAAAAGCTTATGTAGTCGGTGATCCATCAAAGGGCATTTACTACATGCTTGAAGCGCTGAATCTCTCGAGAATCTGTAATGCTGTCGCTTCAATCGGCATTATGCGTAGAGCGCTTCTTGAAGCAAAGGACTATGCTGAAAAGCGGGAAGCATTCGGTGCGCCGCTTACACAATATCCAATGATCAAGGATTCGCTCGGGAAAATGGCTGCCACCCTGCATGCAGAGACAGTCAGCGTGTTTGAGCTGATCTCCCTGTATGACCGGGTATCAGCGGGCGATGCAAGTCGTGAGGATGCACTTCTCGTCAGACTCCTGATTGCCCTTTTGAAAAAAGAAACCGCTGAAAATGCCATTCACTTTTCACACGAAGCCATCGAAATGCATGGTGGAAATGGCTATATTGAAGACTTCGTTACACCGAGGCTGCTGCGGGATGCACAGGTGCTGACCGTCTGGGAGGGTACGGCAAATATACTCGCAATGGAACTGATCCGTCTATTAAAAAGTGGGATAGTCGAAATTTTTGAGACGTGGGTCCATAAGCAGCTGGCTGCCATTCAATCTTCATCCTGGCACGATTTTTTAAAGGGGCAGGGTGAACGGATTTTAGAGGAGCTCAAACAATTCGAACGAATGCCTTCAGACCTTCAGAGCTATGAAGCAAAACGCATGATGCAGGAAATGACAAAGCTGACAGAAAGCCTTTTTACTGCTGCTTTTGCAGTGAGACACGGGGAGAGGGAACTGGCGCTGTGCGAGGTGTTTTGTGAAGAGACGTGGGAAACCAGAAGCTTTGGACAGGAAATGAAAACATCTGAGATGACCGGGCTTTTAATGAGGAACGTATAGAAGAGGCAGGTGAGGGAGTTAGGACTCCTTCACCTGAGTGCCTTTATACTGACTGTTTCTCAAGGCTGACTGAAACAGCCGCTTTCTTTTCGGTCTGAACTAAAGGTCTGCCCACTTTACCAGCGATATAGGCTCCAGCCTTAAATTTATTGAGAATAAAAACAGTTAAAATCGAACCCGAAATGCTAATCACAGCTGCAAATACAAGATAAACAAATGCATATAAATAATCATTCTGTATCAGTTGAGGGTTTAGAAGATTCCGGTAAGCTAATAGAAAAAATGGGTGCAATAAATAAATACCGAATGAATATTGACTGATTTTAACGATCACAGATGGTAAGCTGTTTAGCTTTGTCCCCACATAAAACAAAAAGAATGCCAGTGATACCGTATAAATAAAAATATCGATGCGCTTAGAATGAATTTCCTGATATAGGCCACTGACGTGTAAAAATACAAGAGAAGCGGCAGTTACTAATAATGTGAGGGTAATCATATATTTATATCGATTTAAAAATGTGAGAAAGCTTTCATGATATTTTCCGCAATAAAATGCAATGGTGAAGTAGCCAATCCATGCTAGAAAAGTCATTTTATATGGGAAAAATGTATATGGATCAACAAAGTTAAAATAACTTAAATACAATAAGTTGACTGCAATTGAAACAGATAAAACAGCTTTGGGGCTGAACCGATGCTGAACATATCTGATAAAAAACAGATGTAAAAGATAGAATTGAAAAATAATCATAATAAAATAGCCATTAAAGTTACCTGCAATAAAATAATCATAAAACATGAAAAGCAGCTGTTTTCCTGTAAGACTTCCGGCTTGCAGTATATCAATCATCATCGTTACAAAACCGATGACGAGAAAAGGGACAAAAATATATTTCATTCTTTTAGTAAGGAAATGTGCAGGTGTGCTTGAATGATAGGTTTTTGCCAGTACAAACTCAGAGATAAAAATAAACATAGGTGTACCAAACATCAATAGAACCTGGAGCAGACTTAATCCAGCAATCAGTTCAGTGTGGTGAAAAGCAGCATTTCCGTCAACATTCCTGTTCAGTGAGGTAATCGCGTGAATAAAGACAACAGCCAAACATGCCAGGGCTCTTAACAAAAAAATCTCTTTAACAAGCGGTTTCATTTCAAGCACCCCCTCAATACGTTCTTTATTAAGAACATATTACTCTTTTTTTCGACAGAAGTAAACAGGATCAATGACATGTGAATATTCATGAAAAGCAGAGGATACAAAATCAATTTCAAAAACCGATTGTATTTTTATACAAAATAATGATAATATATAAAGCATCTTAGCAGCTGATTGTGAGGTCATTGGATATGGAACGTATACATAGTGAAGTTGAGAGAGCAAATGCTTTTTCTGCAAAGCAATATATGAAGTTTTGGCTGCCGTCTTTGATCGGTGTTTTACTTTTTCTTGTACCGGTGAAGTTTGGTGGGAAGGTGACGATTGGACTTGGAATTTTGGCAGATAGTCTGCAGGGTGCGCTTGCTGCTTATATTCCGGGATTTATGACGTTTGTGCTGGTATTATCAGCGCTGGGCAGTCTCCTTGTTAAGCTGCCGGCGCTCAGCCAGGTCAAACAGAAGCCGGCTGTTGCGCTATTGTTTGATGTTGCGCCGTTTTGGGTGTCACTGCGCGTAATTGGTGCGCTGTTTGCATTAGCGACATTATTTGAAGCAGGACCTGAGCTGATCTGGTCGCCGGTGACGGGGCAGGTCATGCTGTATGATCTGATTCCTGTGCTGATGGTCTGGTTTTTGTTTGCATGTTTATTCATGCCGCTGCTGTTAGAGTTCGGCTTGATGGATTTTATCGGAACGATTGTGCGAAAAGTAATGGTGCCGCTGTTCACATTACCGGGCCGTTCGTCGATTGATGCGCTGGCATCGTGGATGGGTAGCGGAACGGTTGGTGTGCTGCTGACGACTCAGCAGTATGAGTCGGGCTATTATACAAAGCGTGAAGCGGCAGTGGTTGCGACGAACTTTTCAATTGCGTCGATTGCCTTCAGCTTAGTTATCGCCAGATTTTTAAATATCGACAGCATGTTTGTACAGTTTTATTTCACCGTGATCGTAACGGGTGTGATTGTAGCAGTCATTTGCCCAAGAATCCCACCGCTTTCACGTAAAAAGGAAACGTATTACGAGCCTGTTGGCAAGCAGATCGAAGAGGTTGTGCCTGAGGGCGTTTCGAATTTTAAATGGGGTGTGGAGAAGGCTGTTGAGAAAGCAGATCAGGTCAAGAGTTACCGTGGTGTAGCAAAAAAAGGTATCGTGAACGTCCTTGATATCTGGTTTGCGCTGATCCCGCTCGTGATGGCGATCGGAACAATTGCACTTATCATCGCTGAATTCACGCCTGTATTCACTTACCTGTCATATCCATTTGTACCGCTGCTTGAGCTTCTCCGAATTCCGGAAGCACAGGCTGCTGCACCTGCAATGATTGTAGGATTTGCAGATATGTTCCTGCCGGCAGTTATTGGGAGCGGTATTGAGTCAGAGCTGACAAGATTTGTGATCGGCGTCTTATCCTTAACACAGCTGATCTACATGTCAGAAATCGGCGTGCTTTTAGTGAAGTCAAAAATTCCGATTTCAATCTGGGAGCTGTTCATCGTATTCCTGCAGCGTACAATCATCAGCCTGCCAATCGCAGCATTGATGGCTCATCTATTATTCTTTTAAAAATGTCCGGGGGAGCTTTGCTTCTTCGGATTTTTATTTTTATAAGGGGTCTCATCACTGATATACTAACAACAACCAAACTAGGGAGTGAACACATATGAACTTCACAAAATACATCTCAAAACATATCGAACCCGCCCTTAAACACGACCTGCCCGGTGCATGGATGCCGGTTGTGCCTGAAGGCTGTGTGCGGCTGAGCTCAGGGTTCCCGGATGCATCGCTTGTGCCGGTAACTGAACTGAAGCAGTCTGTGACACGTTTATTAAATGAAGAGAACGATTTGCCGCTTCATTATGTGGGCAGTCCGAAAGTGGATCAGCTGCACACGTGGCTGATCAAACGCATGAATGAAAGAAACATACATATCAAGCCTGAAGAACTGCTCGTTACATCAGGTGCATGCCAGGCCATTGACCTGATTGCCCGCATTTTAATGGATGAAGAAACTTATATCGTTGTCGAATCACCCACCTACATGGAAGCGCTAGAAATTTTTCAGAACTATACCGACCGGATTCTGACTGTGCCGGTTGATCAAGATGGACTGCGTACAGAAGAGCTTGAGGAGATGTTAGCTGGGAGAACGCGTAATCATCAGCCGCTTCCCAAGGTGCTGTATACGATTCCAACCTTCCAAAACCCGACAGGCACCACACTTTCAATCGAAAGAAGAAAGCACCTGCTTGCGCTGGCAGAGACATATGAATTTCTGATTATGGAGGATGATGCATACGGAGAGCTTCATTTTGAGGCGCCGGTCCAGACGCTGAAATCAATGGATGAGGACGGCAGAGTCTTTTACATCGGCTCATTATCAAAAGTCGTCGCTCCGGGCATGCGGGTCGGCTGGATTGCAACTGATGAAGCATGGATTGAGACACTATTCCGCTTTAAAAAAGACCTGGACCACCCTTTCGCTCAATCCGTTATGGCGACTTACCTTGAAGGAGTTGACTGGTCAAAGCATTTGGAAAACCTGCAAACCCTTTATCAATCTAAATGTAATACCATGCTTGAAGCATTGTCTGTACAAATGCCAAAAACCGTTACCTGGACGCGTCCTGATGGGGGTTACTTTGTCTGGCTCACTATACAGGAAGCTGATACGGCAGCACTTTTAGAGAAGGCGACAGATACAGGTGTATCCTATATCCCCGGGAAGTATTTTTATCTGGAGCAGGAAGATGGTCTGACTAATCTGCGGCTGTCATTTAGTGCAGCAGATGAGAATGAGATTGTTGAGGGAGTCAGGCGGCTGGCAGTGTGTATGAGTCAACTTTAGTAAAATGACTGGCAGAGTCTGCTTAATAGGGCAGGCTCTGATTTTTTCATCAAATAAACTTCTTGTCTGATCAGGGACTGAATGTTCTTTACAGGGATCTTTATGTTCTTTATAATGAACAAAAGAGGCTTTTAGAGAACGTTCCACTGAAGCATTCAATTGTGGGATAGAGAGGTGAGGCTGATGAATATAGATCATGTTTTATGCAACGGTCAGCATAATTTTCAAGTCAGAAATTTTCCAGCTGATAACAGGAAGCTCACATGATGAGCCGGCAGACTGCAATTAATATAGGTGCTCAAATCATCAGTCTGGTTGTAACATTTGGAATCAGTTTTTTTCTGACTCCTTTTATTGTCCGGAATATAGGCGTTGATTCTTTCGGATATATTGGACTAACGAATAACTTTATTAATTTTATTCAAATTATCACTGTAGCAATTAATTCGATGGCAGGAAGATTTATTACAATCAGTCTGTATAAAGGAGAAACCCTGCAGGCAAAAAAATACTTTGCTTCAGTTTTCTTTTCGAATTTATTTATTGTCCTGATCTTAACAGGTCCGGTTGTATTTATTTTATTAAATCTTTCTGATTACATTAATATTCCTGCTGCACTGGTTGCTGATGTGACCATGCTTGTGGGCTTAATGTTTATTGTTTTTTGTATGAATGTATTAGGTACAGTTTTTGGTGTTGCTGCGTTTGCCAGAAATCGCCTGGACTTATTGTCTGTCGCTGATATAGTGGGAAATCTTATTAAAGTCGCTGTATTAGTATCTGCATTCAGTTTGTTTATCCCAAAACTGACTTATGTTGCTGTTGCGATGATCATTTCTACATCATTTATGATGATACTGAATATTTATTATACGCGTAAGCTGTTACCTGAAATTAATATCAGATACAAATATTTTGAATTAAAGAGCATTAAAGAAATTCTGTCAGCCGGTATATGGAACAGTCTTACCAGGTTATCTTCGTTTCTGTCAAAAGGATTGAGCCTGTTAATTACAAACTTATTTATTGGGCCGGGAGCGATGGGCCTGCTCGCGGTTTCCCAAACGATTCCCAATACAATCGGTACAATCATCAGTAAGTTATCTGATGTTTTTGCACCTGATTTAACAATCAGTTTTGCGCATGAAGATAATAAAAAAATGCTTATGCAACTGAATACATCAATTAAAATACTTGGTTTTTTCTCAGCTATTCCATTAGCCATACTCTTCACTTATGGAGAACACTTTTTTGAGTTGTGGCTGCCGGGACAGGATGCTGATCTGTTGCATCGGCTTTCTATTCTTATTTGTCTGGGGTTTACAGTTGCTCTCCCGATGGAGGGGATATGGAATGTATTCACTGTGGTAAATAAGGTAAAGCAGACATCATTTTTTCTATTGGGGAATGCAGCTTTAACACTCCTGCTAATGTTTGCCGGTCTGAGCCTGATTGATGATTCTGTCCACCGGCTTTATGTAGTTGCTTCTGTTGAGGCTTTTGTTTCATTAATTAGTTCACTTATTTTTCTGCCAATCTATGCAGCTAAATGTATGAATGTGAGTGTTAAAACATTTTATCCACCTATATTAAAAAATACGATATCGCTTCTGCTGATTGTCAGTCTATCATTTTATTTGAAGGAGCTAATAGATATCTCAGGCTGGCTGACCTTTATTATGCTTTGTTTGTTGACTGCGATAATCAGTGTGCTGATAAACAGCTTTTTCCTTCTTAATCGCTATGAAAGAAAGGTGCTGACCTCAATTATTTTAAAAAAGAAATAAAGAAAACCTACTGTAATCATAAAAGCGGACCCGCTCATTCGGGTCCGCTTTATCAGTATCCGGCTGTATTAAAAGTCCAGCTGATTCTTTTATTCTCTTTTAATGTGATGAGCAGCTTAAAGGTTTTGTAATAGATAAAAACAGAGTTCATACATACTGCAAGACCTGCTTTACATGCCCGGGACATATAGATGTTTTGTCTGATTTCCCGCCATTGACGCCGCAGGAATTGTCTGTATGCACGATTGAATTCAGTATTTGCTTTATAGGTATTGTAGTAATCCATATCATAAAAATACACAAGTGGATGTAATAGAAATGCAGCATACAAGCGATAATAAGTATCTCTGGAAATTTGCCGGTTAGACTTTAGTGCCATAATATTCTGTTCAATGACTTTTACAAGATCAGGAGAGATTTTCCGTTTGGTTTGTCCCATAATACTGTCATGTCGTTCAAAATATAAATAAAGGCCTGCAGAGGTAACTGCAATCTGATCGACTCTGGCATAAATTTGCGGTATCAATAATAGATCCTCGTATAAGATGCCCTTTAAAAAACGGGTGTCTTCAAATAACTTGCGATCAAAAAGTTTACTACAGGCTTCCCACTGAGGCTTTTTAATAATTGTTTCTATTAAAACATTGTCTCCTGTAACCAGGCGGGGCGTGGTATCAAAATGATATTCAGGCTCCTTTCCTTCGGGAACGCGCTGAATTTGTGCAACTGATATTCTTGTCTGGAGGCTGATCAGATTATCATATAATACTTCAACCATTTGAGGGGCAAACATATCATCACTATCCAGAAATGTAATATACTCACCCGTTGCTGCGTCAATACCTGCATTTCTTGCATCAGATAATCCGCCATTTTCTTTATGAATGACTTGAATACGGGAATCCTCCTCAGCCCATTTATCGCAAATTTCCGGACACCGGTCGGGAGAACCATCATTCACCAGGATAATTTCAAGATGAGGGTATGTCTGATTCACGACACTCTTAATACAGCGGTCTAAGTAGGGTTCCACCTTATAAACCGGAATGATCACAGAAACTTTTTTCATTTTATTTCACTCCTCCACATGGTAATCATAAGTTCTTTTTAAAATATATTTTGTTCTTTATAAAGAATATAATACAAGTTTACTTTCCTTTTCATTTTATGTCAAACAAAAGTGAAATATGACATTGATTGTAGCTTTCAATTAATGAAAGGGAATGCATGATATAATATATTTATCAGAAAGTTCAATCTATTATAAGGGGTTTTTGGCCTTGTCAAAATTGATAAAAAGCGCTGTGATCGGAACTGGTTTTTCTGCAATGGCTCATTTGGAAACGCTGAAGAGGCTGCCGGGGGTGGAGGCAGCAGGAATCGTATCAAGGTCTGCTGAGAAGGCAAAGCAGATTGCAAGAGAGTACCGGCTTGAATTTGCTTATGGTAGTATTGAAGAGTTGCTCTCAAATCCTGAGATTGACGTCGTACATAATTGCACTCCCAACGTGATGCATTATGAACTGAATAAAAGAATCCTTGAATCAGGGAAGCATGTGTTATCGGAAAAACCACTTGCGTTAAATAGTGATCAGTCCCTGGAGCTTCTGGAAATTGCGGAGGCATCAGGGCTTATAAATGGCGTCTGTTTTAATTACAGACATTATCCTATGGTGGAGGAGGCACGCAGCCGGATTGAGAGCGGAGAATTTGGTCGCCCTCATTTAATTTCGGGTGGCTACCTGCAGGACTGGTGCCTATATCAATCTGATTATAGCTGGCGAATGGATCCCGGATTAAATGGACCGTCAAGAGCAATAGCTGATATCGGCTCACACTGGTGTGATACAATGCAGCATGTTTTGGGTAAACGCATCGTACGCGTCATGGCTGACCTGACGATTTTACACGTAGAACGTATGAAGCCGGCTGAAGGGACAGGCAGCACTTTTTCTCATGAGAGAACCGCGCAGTATGAAAAAGTCAGTATTCATTCTGAGGATGCAGGTAATGTACTGGTTCAATTCGAGGACGGTACAAAAGGAATGTTTACTGTCTCACAGGTGACTGCCGGTAAGAAAAATCATCTTCATTTTACGATTTCATTATCAGATGCAGCATTTGAATGGAATCAGGAGGAACCAAATCTATTATGGATCGGCAGACGGAACCAATCGAACCAATTGCTGATGAAGGATGCAGCGCTTTTATCTCAACAGGCTGGAGCGTATGCACATTTTCCGGGTGGGCATCAGGAAGGATGGCCGGACTGCCTGAAAAATTTAATGTTATCTTTCTATGGGAAAATTGCGCGTGCTGAACAAACAGTTTCTTTTGCTACTTTTGAGGATGGACACTACAATATGAGAATTATAGATGCGATATTAAAAAGCGCCAGTGAAAGAGCATGGATAGATGTGTAAATAAGAAGAATTTAAGAAATTTGATGGATATATTGTAAAAGATTTATATGTAAAATTTATAATATTTATTGTTCATATAGTCCTGACGCGGTATAATGATTCATACAAAACTTCTCAAAAAAGGGCAAACATAGCGAAAGCGGTGTACGCAAAGTTACAGATCTACAGCAGCTGAATAGTAAACTGCCATGATGGCTGAACTGCCAGGATTTATTCTGTTGGACGAGAGGTATGTCTGAAAGGGTGAATGTAGATGAAGTTGCGTTATTGGGTGGATTGCCGGTTAAAGAGAAAGCATCGTTACAGTTTTTATGATGGAAAGTGTATTGTATGCAAAAAGAAGCAGCCGAGCAAATCTTTGCGGGCAAGGTAACTGCCGGAGAGGTAACAGGGTCAATGGGCAAGAAATCTTCGTCACAATAGTCATCGGGTATAGCTCTCATATATAATGGATCATTATGATTAATTACAATAATATGGGGGGAAATAGGGGCGTTCAACGATCTAATTCATGTTGAACATATGCTGAAAACTAGAAAAACACTTGGAGGATAGAGGTAAATATACCCACTTCCAAGTGTTTTTCTAGTTCATATAAAAAATGAGAATCGCATGTAATTGTGATGCTGATTAATCTATCTCTCTAAACCTGATCGTCAAACCTTTTAAGAAGTTCCTGGCGTATTTATCACCACAGGGCTTATAATTTTTATGCCCTTCTTTTCTAAGCAGCGCACCCAGTTCACCTTTTGAAACATTGAGCCCTGCAAGTTCAAATAGATGAAGCATTTCTTCAGTTGTGAGTGATAGAGCAATCTTCACTTTTTTAAGCATCACATTGTTTACGCTGGCATGATTTTTAATGGATCTGTCAGGCTTCTGATCAGGTCTCGCACCTCTTTTAAAAGCAATAAACCCATTTAGAAATGACTCAAGCATAGAGTTAGTGCACTTAATAAAGGATTCAGTCTCCACATATTCATCACTTTCATCATCTTCGTACGGCTCTTTAGAAAGAATTTTTAACACTTCATCTTTCGTTACGTCAATTCCGCCAAGCTTAAAAATCTCAATCATTTCAGTATTTTTAAGGTCAAGTGCATATCTCAATCTGATTAATATATCATTATTTGTCATGTAAAAGCTCCTTTGATCAGCAGTTTCGATTTGTTCAGTTAGTTGATTGTAACAGGAAGTGGGTTTGAGTGCCAGACCCGGGAATGGGATTCTAAAAAATATGATTAAGGTGGCAGAGGTAAGGATCTCAAAATATATGATACAGTACCCTGCGCCGTTTGTTTCAACTTTAATATCACAGCACAATAATACTTTGAATTCGAGATTTTTGATGATTTACGCTATAATTAAACTGAATTTTCAGAAAGGGGAGAGTACATTGAGTAAAGGGACTGAAACGCTGCTGGTGAATTCATTTATTGACGGGGTGCTGGATCCGGAGAAGGAGATGCTTGGGCCGGTTCGGGATGGTGGACATATTATTGCAAATACGGCGCCGGGATGCTGGGGACCGATGATTACGCCATGTATCCGTGGCGGTCATGAGGTGACGAAGCCTGTGTTTGTTGAGGGTGCAGAGCCCGGAGATGCGATTGTGATTAAGATTCATTCAATTAATGTAACCTCTCTTGCGACTGCCTCCGGGAATGACGCGCCGGTGGATGGACGTTTCCTGGGGGATCCGTTTGTTGCGGTAAAGTGTCCTGAGTGTGGAACGATGTATCCTGATACGGTCATTGAAGGCATTGGACAGGAGGCAATCAGATGTGCGAACTGTCACGCTGATGTAACGCCATTTGTCTTTACCAATGGTTATACGATCAGTTTCAGTGAGCATGGCGATGTCGGGGTGACGATGTCTAAAGAATCAGCTGAAACCATTGCACGCGATGGCCGTCATTATATGAAGACGCCTGATGCCTCTGTTCAGAATCCGATTGTAACGTTTGCGCCTCATGATTTAGTTGGTGTCGTAGCGCGGATGCGACCGTTTCTTGGACAGCTTGGCACCACACCATCGCGGCCAATTCCGGATTCGCATAATGCAGGAGATTTCGGGTCATTCCTTGTGGGTGCGCCTCACGATTACAAAGTGACAGAGGACGAGCTGAAGGAGCACCGGACTGACGGGCATATGGATATCAGCCGTGTACGAGCAGGCTCCACACTGATCTGCCCTGTAAAAGTGCCAGGTGGCGGCGTATACTTAGGTGATATGCATGCGATGCAGGGAGACGGCGAAATTGCAGGTCACACTGCTGACGTCTCAGGTATCGTGCATCTGCAGGTTCATGTCATCAAGAATGCCAACCTTGAAGGGCCGATCCTCCTGCCAAATGAAGAAGATCTTCCGTACACAGCAAAGCCTTTTACAGAAGCAGAATTGAAATCTGCCCATGCGGTAGCGAAGCAGTGGAACATTGAAAAACTGGAAGAATCACTGCCAGTGTCAATTATCGGTACTGGTTCCAACCTTAACCTCGCAACAGACAACGGCCTGCAGCGTGCAGCTGACCTGTTTGGTGTGACTGTACCAGAAATTATGAACCGCACAACGATTACCGGATCAATTGAAATTGGGCGGCATCCTGGTGTTGTGACAATTACGTTTCTGGCGCCTGTTGGGTATTTGGAGAAGGCGGGGATGCTGGATGTGGTGAGGGGGCATTATAGAGAATGATACAGGGGGACGGAGGTAAGTGTATCTAAGTGGGTGTAATTTTAAAAAAGAGATAACAGCCTCCGTCCCGCCAAAAAGTCGTAACCTTCTTCCAAGTATAGTAAACTACAATTAACACATACATAGGGAGAGATTACATGATCACTGAGGTGTATATGGTACGACACGCCCATTCAGTATTTTCGCTGGAATTTGAGGAAACGCGTGGGCTATCAAAGCAGGGCTGGAAGTCGGTTGAGAAGGTGACGGAAGTTTTATTGAACGAAGGCATAGATGTGATTTATTCAAGTCCCTACGTACGCGCCAGGCAGACATTAGAGGGGCTGGCGAAAGGATTGAATCAGGAGATTTTAATTGATGCCAGGTTCCGGGAGCGGGATCTTGCGGCAAGAGACCACCATTTTGAGGATCCGATTTCTGCAATTAAAAAGGTTTTTGATGACCGTGATTTCAAATTCCCTGAAGGTGAGTCAAATAATGAAGTGATCCAGCGTGGAGTGGCTGCGTTGAAGGAAGTTGTTGGTGAGCATAGCGGGAAGAGGATTGCGATTGGTATCCATGGAAATATTTTTG
This sequence comes from Jeotgalibacillus haloalkalitolerans, assembly GCF_034427455.1. Lineage (NCBI taxonomy): Bacteria > Bacillati > Bacillota > Bacilli > Caryophanales > Caryophanaceae > Jeotgalibacillus > Jeotgalibacillus haloalkalitolerans. The sequence continues at coordinate 945,669 of NZ_JAXQNN010000001.1, forward strand.
CCTGTATCATGAGCTGGTTTGATGATCGTTACGGCTTTGAATTCAGCCTGCAGACAACAAAGCCTGATATTTATAAGTTGTCCATCGATGAGAATTTTTCATTACAAACAGTTGAAAGACTATGGAAAACAGACTGGATTTCAATGTAATCTCGCAATTAGATCAACCTTATCTTTTAACATATTGTGTTAAAAAAAGAAGTAGTTTATAATATACAGGAAGTATTACACAATGACATAAGGGGGATTTGTGTTATATGTTGAAATTTTTTAAAAAGCATTGTACATTATGTGCCCGCAAAGAGGAGAATCTGACTACATATATAGATAAAATCAATCAAACTCTCCATGTTTGCTCAGCATGTAAAGCGTACGCCGAAAGAAGAGAGTTCAAAAAAATAGTTTAACTGTTTTACTCATGGCATGATCATGAGTTTTTTTTTGGAAAAAAAGCTGAAGAAACAAAATAAAAACGCCCAAAGGACGTTTTTACCAGTTGTTTTCCTCATCATAAAGATCTTCAGATGAATCAGCTTCAGATGAAAATCCTGACGACTCACTTTCCTGAGCCGCTAATGGTAAATCCAAATGCTCTCTCAGATCAGACTGTACTTCAGCCAATTGGTCTGCATAAGCCTCATAATAATAGATGTTATTATAATAGACTCCTTCTCCCTGAAGAGTTTGCGAGTCTACATTTAAATCTGAATTGGCAGCATAAGTGATGAAAGATCTCATTTCTGAAAAACGCATATTTGTTTTCATATTATCTCCAACTGCATCTATCACATCTGCATACTTATTGATTGATCCAACAGATTTAGACTTCGTCAGTATGGCTTCAATTACTTCCTGTTGACGGCCGCCTCTGGCAATGTCACTATCCTGGTATCTTGACCGTACAAATGCCAGCGCTTCTTCACCATTGACAGTCTGTGTTCCTTCGTTTAAAATAATTGCATTTTTCTTATCTTCTGAGTTCATTTCAGTCATATCAAATGGCACATCGACTTCCACACCACCCAAAGCGTCCACTACATCCATAAAAGCATAAAAATTCATTCTTACGTAATAATCAACAGGCACATTTAACAGCTCTTCCACTGCTTCCATTGATGCTTTAGGACCGCCAAAAGCATGTGCATGGTTAATCTTGTCTTCTCTGCCTACCTCAGGAATATATGCAAGAGTGTCACGGGGAATACTAGTCAGTTTTACCGACTTGTCATCATTGTTGAGTGTTGCAAGAATAATCGCATCTGTTCGAGTCGTACCGTTTTCAAAGCCGGATGCATTTTCCCGTGATTCGCTTCCATCTACACCTAAGAATAAAACTGAAACATTATCAATATCAGGATCTACTTCTTTTTCACGCAAGTTTGACTGCTCGCGCCCTTCAACTTCCTCAAAAGAATCATTGGCAACATTCTGGGCTTTTGTATACAGATAACCACCATACACTAAGCCAGACGCAATTAATAAGAATAATGGGACCCCAATCAGCATCATTCTTTTTCTTATACGTTTATTTTTCCTGTTTTTCTTATACGTTTTTCTATCCATACCCAGCCTAGCTCCTTTACTTGGGTGTCATCCAGTTTACCCGAAAAAAATTACGGCAGACTCTATTGTACTAGTTTCCCGAGTATTCGTAAAATGAAACTTTCGTTACAATTGTCTATAAACGTGATACAATTTCTTCCCTGTATAACGCTTCACCCTGAGTAATGACAGCCTGACCATTTGTTAATTCAGTCATCCAGACAGTGAACTCCTCCACATCATCCTCCATGACATAAGTTTCTACAGCTACTTCTTCTAAATATTGAATATCCTTTAAAGGATATTTTGAAGATCTGACTTCATTCTCAACTTTACCCAGCCATGTATAATCCATCTTTGAAACCATGATCCGATTTAATGACCTTTCTACAATTCCCGCTGCTTTTAATCCCTCTGTTACAGACTTTCCATATGCACGGATCAGTCCGCCTCCACCGAGCTTAATGCCGCCGAAGTAGCGGGTCACAACCACTGTTGTATCTTTTAATCCCTGCTTCTTTAGCACTTCAAGCATTGGCACTCCTGCAGTACCCGATGGTTCGCCATCGTCATTTGCCTTTTGTATCAGATCATGTTCGCCAATCATATATGCTGAGCAGTTATGGTTAGCTGATGGGTGCTTCTTTTTGATTTCCTGTATGAAGTCCTGAGCTTCCTCTTCTGTTTCTGTTCTCTTTAAATAGGTAATAAATCGGGATTTTTGAATAATGATTTCACTTTCGCTGTATCCTTTTACAGTTAAATATTTTTTTAACATATTTTACTCCTTCATTTACGGGCATTTATTACACAATTATAACAAGAAATTGCACGTTGCGTCATTTTTTGCAGAGATGCAACAAAGGTGAAATGTCATATGCGTCAATTGTAATGCAACTTTAATATCGCGACAAAGTGATGATGTTATAATAGATAAGGTCTTGTTGATTAAAAGGGCTGTGCGAAAATATATTAATATAACTTCTTTTTTGCTTAATTTCGACATGTTGCGGTGCGAAACTTTATTTAGCCCAATACTTTCAATTTTACTGGTTTAACAGTATAATTTTTTGTAAAGACATGTATATGAGAGAAAGGAGTCTGCACGTGTCCGGAAATAGTATAGATACCCAGGTTCTAGATTCAATACTGGGTAAAATGATAGAGACTGTGGATCAGAGTAAATCAGAAATTTTTGAAATAGGTGAGCAGACACGGAATGAATATGATCAGCTTGTAAGTGAACTTTCATTAATTCGTGAAAAAATTGCAAGCGTGATATATACAGGTGATGACCTTGAAAGGCGTTCGCGCTTTGCCAGAAAACGCCTGGCGGAAGTCAGCCATCATTTTAAGGATTTTTCTGAAGAACAGGTCCGTCAGGCTTATGAAACGGCACACGATCTTCAGATGAAACTCTCAGTAAACAGACAGGAAGAAAAACAGCTTCGGGAGAGACGTGATGATCTTGAACGCCGCTTGCAGAACATGGTCGAAACGATAGACAGGGCAGAAAATCTGGTCACACAGATTTCGGTTGTACTGACTTATTTAAATAGCGATTTGAAAAAAGTTGGTGCAGCGCTTGAAGATGCTGCACAGAAGCAAATGTTCGGGATGCAGATTATTGAAGCGCAGGAAGAAGAGCGCAAGAGACTTTCCCGGGAAATACATGACGGTCCTGCCCAAATGATGGCAAACGTCCTGATGAGATCAGATTTGATCGAAAGAGTATTCAGAGATAAAGGCACTGAAGAAGCAATTACCGAAATTAAAAGCTATAAAAAGATGGTCCGCTCAGCATTATCTGAGGTCAGACGGATCATATATGACCTGAGACCAATGGCGCTCGATGACCTGGGTCTTGTTCCTACCCTCAGAAAATACTTAAGTACGATCGAAGAGTATAGTAATGGTACTAAGTTATCATTTAAGCAAATTGGGGAAGAATCAAGACTGGACCCGAAATTCGAAGTCTCACTCTTCAGGCTGATTCAGGAGGCTGTGCAAAATGCAGTAAAGCACGCACAGGCAAATGAAGTAACAGTGAAAGTGGAAATGCGTTCCGATTGTGTAAATGCAATCATCAGGGACGATGGAATAGGCTTCGATCCTTTAGAAAAAAAGCAGGGCTCATATGGCATGATGGGTATGAAAGAAAGAATTGAACTTATATCGGGAAAAATGGATGTTCAATCAAAACCCGGACGAGGTACAACAATCAGTATTAATGTACCAATTACAAGTTAAAGATTGAGGGGGAACCAAACATGACAAAGATTTTAATTATTGATGATCATCAGTTATTCCGTGAAGGTGTTAAGCGTATCCTGGATTTCGAAGAGACATTCGAAATCGTTGGAGAAGGCGATGACGGTTCTCAGGCAATCGAACTTTACGAAACGCACCAGCCGGATGTTGTATTAATGGATATTAATATGCCGAACGTTAACGGCGTAGAAGCAACAGGTCAGCTCGTTCAAAAGTATTCAGATGCAAAAGTCATCATTCTTTCTATCCATGATGACGAGAATTACGTATCACATGCACTTAAATCAGGTGCACTTGGCTATATGCTGAAAGAAATGGATTCAGAAGCACTGATCGAAGCAATCAAAACAGTTGCTGACGGTGGATCTTACCTGCACCCTAAAGTGACAGTAAACCTTGTAAGTGAATTCCGCAGACTTGCTGAAGCTGAATTCACAGGCAACTTCCAGCAGATGGAAGTTCGCCGTCCGCTACACCTTTTGACAAAGCGTGAATGTGAAGTACTTCAGATGCTGGCAGATGGTAAGAGTAACCGTGGAATTGGTGAAGGGCTTTATATTTCTGAGAAAACAGTTAAAAACCACGTAAGTAACATTCTTCAGAAAATGAATGTAAACGACCGTACTCAGGCTGTTGTTACAGCGATTAAGAATGGCTGGGTTGAGGTACGATAAATAGAGGTTAGTTGAGCTCCGTCTTTGTGGCGGAGCTTTTTTAAATGGAGGTATTGGGAAAAAGACCGGTACAGTTGCGGAAGATGTATCGTTTTGTGTCAGGGATGTAGCGATACGCCTGGGAAGCTGTAGCAATTGTTGCCGGGGTTGTAGTAATCCACCCGAAAGCATGTAGCAATCTCCGCAGATCCGGTAGTAATCAAGCAGTATTCATGTTACTCCCGTTAACTGAATTGTAATACCAGCCTCTCTTGATGAACTTGAGAAACTAAGTGACTGATACCCAAGTGCATGCAGGGCAGCCGGGCTAGTATGTAGCAATTGTTGCTGGAGTAGCAATTCTGTCCAAAGGTTGTATCAATTCTCCGGATGCAGATACAGGTATCAGGACAAACAAAAAACTCCGCCAAATCAGCGGAGTTTTTGTTATTTCCGGCGTCTCGCAAAGTCGACAAACTTAAATTTATCAAGTCTGTGGCGCGACTCGGTGTATTGGAAGATGGATGTGTCTTCTAAATGTACAAAGTTTTTCACGAGCACGATGTGGCTGTAGCCGTCGAGATCGAGCAGAGCACGGTCCTCATCGGTTGCGGGTTCAACTGTGATTTCTTTTTTTGCGTAAGAGATGTTCAGACCCAGCTGTCCTTCGAGGTAAGCATAGATCGAATCCCCGCAGATTTCTTCTGTAAGAGAAGGGACGCTTGACTGCAGCAGCCAGTCTTTGTCCAATATGACACGCTCACCCTGGATGGTACGTGCGCGGACAACTTCCCATGTCAGTGCATGTTCAGGGCATTCGAGCTGGTTTGCAAGCCAGTCTTCAGCTTCGATCAGTTCAAGTTTGTGGACGGTGGTCTGGATATCCCGGCCAAGTGACTGCTGGATTTCCTTGAAGCTGACCAGTCCTGTGACAGGAAACGTCATTTTGCTTATATCAAGAACCAGAGATCCTTTACCCTGCATTTTTTGGATGAACCCATTTTGCGATAAAAGTGTAAGCGCTTTCCTGATTGTTTCGCGTGATGTGTTGAATCGCTCACACAGTTCGTGTTCTGAAGGGAGTAAAGCGTTCGGCTTGAAGACTCCGTTTTTTATCTCTGAGGAGAGTTCTTGAAAAATGTTCATATATTTATTTGTAGTTGCCATATATATCACCCTTGTTTATTGTATCATATGAGGGGACAGGATTTTAGTGAATGTACCATTATTTTCATATGATATTTGAGTTAATATAACGCTGCTCCTTTCCGTGGAGGACTCCGCTTTCCGCGGCCGCGCGGTGAGCCTCCTCAAGCTTCGCTTTACGGGGTCTCACCTGTCGCTTCTATGCCGCAGGAGTCTCCGTCCTCCACTCCAAGGATCCGCTGAGTCGGGTAACTCGAACAATATGATATTTGAAGATTTTATAAGCAGAAAGGACGGTTTGTATGAACAGGGTTTTGAAGGCATCGTTTGCTGCCGGTCTGCTTGCGGTTGTACTGGCAGGTTGCAGTGATGAGGAAAGTACGAATTCGAATAGTGCGGATGATGGGCTTACAGGTGAAGGCCAGGAGACGCATTCTTCTGAGGGAATAGGTGGAGAATCTGAGGAAGGCATCATGTTTGATGAGGAAGGCAATGTAGAGAGTGCCGAGGTGCCTGCAGAAGTGGAAGAAGAAATATTGGCAGTATTTGATGAGTATATTAAAACGTTTAACAATAAAGATTTAGAAGGCTATCTGGATCTGCTGTTATACGGGGAAGATTATTATAATGAAGAGGAAGAGCGTGCTGCGCTTGAGGAAGTGTTTAACCAGTTTGACGTTCATCGTGAAGTGGTTGAGCAGACGATTAGCGGGTATGAAGAAGGGTCGGCTCAGGTGTTTACCAATATGGAGCTGACAACGACGGATCCTTCGTCCGAGACTGAGGTTACCAGAGAGGGTCGTCAGGTCACGGTGTTAAAAGAAGTTGACGGAGAGTGGAAGATCGCTTCGATTCAGTTTATTGCTGCGCCTTAAGCGTTTGAAACGAAGCATTCCGGTTATGATTAAATAATCACTGCTGAAGATTGGTGAGGAGGATTGCTGTCCGTCAGCGAAAAACAAGGTCCTTCATGGAACACATCAGCGTTATTTAGTTTTATAGTTAAGAAATGCATCTCAACAGGAGGTGCATTTTCTGTACATATCGACATATTTCCTGGGAAATGGAGTTGGAGAAAGTGAAAATTATTCGCGCGGACATATGGGGAATCCACCTGCCGTTAAAGGAACCGTTTGTTGTTTCATATGCAAGGTTTGATTCAATGCCATCTATTATTTTAAGGCTGACAACTGACAGTGGGCATGTAGGATATGGTGAAGCAGTACCCGATGAGCATGTGACAGGCGAGTCGTTTTACGGTTCGTTTGCGCTTTTAGAAAAAGTAATCGTGCCTGAAGTGACAGGGATGTCGCCTTTTCAAATGGAGGAAATTCACTCCCGCATGAATCGCGCGCTGAAAGGTAATCCTTCTATTAAAGCTGCTGTGGATATTGCGTGCTATGACCTGATGGGGAAAATCACAGGGCTGCCTGTGTATGAACTGATTGGCGGGAAAGCGCATGAAAAGCTTAGTTATCCGAAGGTGATTTCGATTGGTTCTCCTGAAAAAATGAGTGAGGCTGCATTCGCTGCACTTGAAAAAGGGTATGAGCACTTGAAAATCAAGCTGAGCGGGGATGCCGGACTTGATGTGGAGCGGTTAAAGGCCATCAGAGAAGCTGTTGGATATGACGTCCCAATCCGGGTTGATGTCAATCAGGGATGGGGAACTTATGAAACAGCTAAGCGGGCGCTTGATCAAACGGAATCGCTGCACCTGGACTGGGTTGAGCAGCCACTTTTACCTGAGGGTTTTATGGAGATGAATGAACTGCGCCAGTCAACGGTGACACCGCTTATGCTGGATGAGAGTATTTGTTCAGAAAAAGATTTGCAGCGTGCCATTGATATGCGTTCGGCAGATAAAATTAATCTAAAGCTGATGAAAAGCGGCGGCATTTATCCGGTTATTCATATGGCGAAAACGGCTGAAGCAGCAGGACTTGCCTGTCAGATTGGATCAATGGTGGAGTCTTCGATTGGCTCAGCAGCAGGATATCATGCTGCAATGGCCAGAAAGAATATTGAAACGACTGAACTGACCGGGCCGCTGCTGTTTTCAAAGGATCCGGGTAATTTACAATATGAGGTTCCTTACGTTCATTTAGCTGAAAAGCCCGGAACTTGGCGTTGATGTGGATGAAGCAGTGCTTAAAGAGTTAAGCGAGTTATATGTGGAGGTGGGAGAATGAATCTTGAACAGTTCTGGCAGGATCTTCACGGGCTTGCAGAAACGAGCTTTAAAGAAGTGAAGACGACTGATTACATTGCTAATATGCTGGAACGCGAAGGCATCAGGGTTCAGCTTTTTAAAAAGCATACAGGACTGATTGCTGAAGTGGGAAGCGGTGAGCCGGTTGTCGGTTTCAGAGCCGATATGGATGCACTGTGGCAGGAGGTTGACGGTGAGATGAAGGCAAACCATTCCTGTGGTCATGATGCCCATATGACAATCGGGATCGGTACGCTTTTAGCACTGAAAAAGAAAGAGGCTGACTTGCAGGGGACGTTCAGATGTATCTTCCAGCCGGCTGAAGAGCAGGGGAACGGATCATTGTCTGTGATTAAAAATGGTGGAGCGGACGGACTCAGTGTGCTTTTTGGGGTGCATTTGAGACCTCGGGATGAGCTTTCTTTTGGGGAAGCTGCCCCGTCTATCTCACACGGTGGCGGTATTTTCTATGAGGGTAAGATCTCCGGCGGCGATTTGCACGGGGCAAGACCGCATCAGGGTGTAAATGCGATTGAAGCAGGCTTTGCGCTCGGTCAGCAACTGCACACAGTAAGGATTTCACCAATGATTCCACATTCTGTGAAAATGACCAGCTTTCATGCAGGGGCATCGAATTATAATATTATTCCGGGCTCTGCAACGTTTGCACTGGATGTCCGCGCGCAGACAAATGAGGCAATGGATGAGCTGAAGAAGCTGATTGATGACAAGGTTTACGCCTTGAGTATGATGCTGAAGGTTAACATAGAGGGCAAATGGATTGATTATACGCCTGGTGCAGATGTGAATGAAGAAGCAGAGGCAATCATGCGGGAAGCGATCGTACAGGAGATGGGTGAAGAGGCACTGCGTCCGCGTGTTGTCACACCCGGCAGTGATGATTTTCATTTCTATACAATTGAAAAGCCTGAACTGAAAGCATGTATGCTGGCACTTGGGGCTGATCTGGAGCCGGGACTGCATCACCCAGATATGAGGTTTAATCATGATTGTCTGGAGCAGGGTGTGCGCGTGATTTCGCTGGCAGTTGAGCTTGCGATGGGTGAGTAGTGCTGGCGTGGGTCTGACACTATCCGGTGCAGCACTCATTTTCCGGGAGACTGCACTCAATGATGCTGTCACTGCACTCAACGCCGCGAACAGTGCACCCAACCCGGGTGTATCGCTACGTCAATAAGCAGGGTATAACACTCAATAGGTATCATACGACGTTCGAACCGAAATTGACACTGTCTCGATATATAAAAACCGCCTGAGGATCATCTCCCAGGCGGTTTTTCACATCTTACTTTTTATAATGAAACACAATCGACTCATAAGGACGAAGCGTGTAGTGATCCGCATCACCATTTACATCATCATAATTCTGGATCAGCACCTCAGGACGTGTGAAGCCAGCCAGCTTTTCAGAGAGTGTTCCAGGCATTTCAAACACAGTTTCTTCTGCATAGTAGTTATTTAGTACAAGCAGCGTTTCGTTTTCAGTATTCCGCGTGTAAGCAAAAATGGATGGGTGATCTGCAAGCAGCAGCTCATAGTTTCCATCTGTCAGGATATCAAAATCCTTACGCAGCTGGATCAGTTTCTGGTAGTGATAGAAGACTGAATCACGATCCTCCAGTGCTTTTTTAGCATTGTGCTCCTGATAGTTTTTCGCTACAGGAATCCACGGTGTGCCGCTTGTGAATCCTGCGTTTTCGCTGTCGTCCCACTGGACAGGTGTACGGGAGTTATCGCGTGATTTTTGACGAAGGATTTTAAGGATTTCTTCCTCGCTCCTGCCTTCTTCTAACAGGATATTATAAATGTTCAGCGACTCAACATCACGGTATTCATCAATCGAAGTAAACTTCGGATTGGTCATGCCGAACTCTTCACCCTGATAAATGTAAGGGGTACCCTGCATCATATGAACAGATGTCGCAAGCATTTTCGCAGATTCATTGTGATACTCACTGTCATTTCCATAACGCGAAACCACACGTGGCTGATCATGGTTGCACCAGAATAGCGCGTTCCATCCGCCGCCTTCATTCATGCCGACCTGCCATGTAGAAAGAATCTCTTTCAGTTGAAGGAAGTCAAAGTCAGCAGCTGTCCACTTTTCGCCGTTTGGATAATCCACTTTTAGATGATGGAAATTGAACGTCATGCTGAGTTCTTCCCGCTCAGGGTTTGAATATTGAATGCAGTGATCAATCGTTGTTGAAGACATTTCACCGACTGTCAGCAGATCATGCTTTGAAAAGACCTCCTGATTCATCTCATGCATATACTCATGTACGCGCGGGCCGTCTGTGTAAAAACGGCGTCCGTCACCGTCACCAGTTTCATCAGGGAAATCCTGATTTTTTGACACGAGGTTGATTACGTCAAGGCGGAAACCATCCACCCCTTTTTCAGCCCAGAAATTCATCATGTCATAAATCTCACGGCGTACTTTTTCGTTTTCCCAGTTCAGATCTGCCTGTGTCACATCAAACAGGTGAAGGTAGTACTGACCGGTTGCTTCATCAAACTGCCACGCATTGCCGCCAAATTTTGATGCCCAGTTCGTCGGTTCAGAACCATCTTCTTTACCGTCTTTCCAGATGTAAAAGTCACGGTACTCACTATCTTTTGACTTGCGTGATTCAATAAACCATTCATGCTCGGTTGACGTATGATTCACTACAATGTCCATGATGATACGGATATCGCGCTTATGGGCTTCCTCGAGCATGCGGTCAAAGTCTTCCATTGAACCGTATTCTTCGTGAATGGAGAAATAATCACTGATGTCGTAGCCGTTGTCACGCTGAGGTGATTTGTAAGGCGGTGTGAGCCAGAGGACATCGACACCCAGTTCATTTAAATAATCAAGTTTTTCAGTAATGCCGTTCAGATCACCGACACCATTTCCAGTCGTATCATTAAAGCTCTTCGGATAAATCTGATACACAACTGCTTTCTTCCACCATGGCTGTGCCATTGAAATTCCTCCTTCAGATTTTATTTATTAAGTAGGGCTGATGATTTCCGTTTCAGGGGGACGCTTTCCGGACGGTTGTTGCTGAGCCTCCTCGGCTATGCCTGCGGGGTCTCAGCTTCCAACTAATCGTCCCGGAGTCGCCCCCTTCCACTCCAATCATCAGCTGTGCAATAAGATTGATGATCCTTAATAACCTCTAAATTGTATACAGTTAAGTCATTCATAGCGTTTTTTCAAATTAGATTCGAATAGTAAGTAGTAACTCAGCGCAGCGGAACGATTATTAAGTTCCGTCTGATACGCTACAAATGAAAAACAGAGCTGTGAAAATTTCTTCTCACAGCTCCATATCAAGTTTTATTCTTCTTCAAGCTTACCTTTTTTAATAATCAGTGCGTAGGCAAGTGTAAGAGCGAATGGGACAACGATCACGATGCCCATGCCAAGTGCGAATAGTCCCCAGAACTGACTCTGGATTGAGATGATTCCCGGTACACCGCCGACGCCGATTGAGTTGGCGAGGACGAAGTTGGCACCAAGGATAAGTCCTGCAATTCCTGAACCGATCAATGCGCAGATGAATGGGAACTTGTAGCGCAGGTTAACCCCGAACAGTGCAGGCTCTGTTACGCCAAGCCATGCAGAGATCCCTGAGGAACTTGCAAGACCTTTTAATTTTTCATCTTTATTTTTCATAAAGAATGTCGCGGCAAAGATCGCAAATGCTGCAGAACCCTGTGCAATGTTAGACAATGCAAGGATTGGCCACAGGAATGTACCGCCCTGGTCTGAGATCAGCTGTAAGTCTACCGGCAGGAATGTGTGGTGCATACCTGTGATAACAAGTACTGCATAGAATCCGCCGTAGATCAGTCCGCCTAACCAGCCGAAGTTTTCAAACATCCAGACAACTGCATCAGTTACTGCTGTACCTGCTGCAAATGTCAGTGGTCCAATCACGATAAATGCTGCAAATCCTGTGATTAAAATTGAAACCGGTGCGACAACCAGCAGTTTGATTGAATCATGTACGCGTCTGTTTAAGAACTTTTCAATCACAGCATATAAATAAGCTGCCACTAATACCGGAAGTACCTGTCCCTGATAACCGATTGATTCAACAGTTAAGCCGAATAAATTCCACGTTGGTACAGTTCCCTCCTGAAGCGCATCCGGGTAAGCGTAAGCACTTAACAGGTTAGGGTGTACCAGTACTAAACCAAGTACGATACCCATTAAAGGGTTGGCCCCGAACCTTTTTACCGCTGACCAGCCGATCAGTGCGGGTAAAAAGGTGAAGGCGGCGCTGGCTATAATGTTAATGACTTCTGCAATATCAGCCCACTGAGGATAAGTGACGATCAGTGGATCTGCACCAAACAGGTCCGGTGCTGTTAACACATTGTTCAAACCAAGCAGTAAACCTGCTGTTACGATTGCCGGAAGGATAGGAATAAAGATATCAGCTAACAATTTAATTGCGCGCTGCAGCGGATTCATCTTTTTCGTCGCTGCATTTTTTACATCATCCTTTGATACTTCCTGGATACCGGTTTCCTCTGCAAGCACCTTGTAAACCTTGTCTACAAGACCCTGTCCGATTACAACCTGATACTGTCCGCTGTTAGCAAAAGATCCTTTTACAAGATCAATTGATTCAAGCTTCTTTTTGTCTACCTTACTGTCGTCGTGCAGGACGAAGCGGAGACGTGTGACACAGTGAGTAGCCGTGTCGATGTTTTCCTGTCCGCCGATTGCCTCAACAATCTGGCGCACCTGTTCACGATTCACATCGCTCATCTATGAAACCTCCCTTTCGAAACCGTTTTCATTTTTATGACGCTATACATCTATTCCCTTTATTCAGGAAAAAACACTGGTAATGAGAGGGTTTTGTGAAGGCTGGGGTCTGTCCCGGGTCTTTCCCTGTCTGCGGTAGACCCGGGACAGTCCCGCCTCTACATTTTTCTCAATAAACAGCGCTTTCATTTAGCAACCCCTATCCTATAACGTGTATATACAAGTTGTCAATCAGGAAGTTTTATTGTAGGAGGGAGAGGTATTTCGGATAACGAAATAGATGGATATTTTTTCAAATTATCTGTCAAATTCTATTGTGCTATTCGACAAAAAAGGGTAAAATATACTAAAATAAATAGAACTTTAGTCTTATTGATTATGATTTGTTTTGGATAATATCTCATATGTTTCTTTTATTTGTTTTCGGAATTTCGACACATACCAGGAGGGATTGTGGTGAGATGGCTATTATCTTTACTGACTCATAAGTTGCGTTCCAGCCGTTCAAAAGTACTGCCATCGGATCAGCCGCTTTCTACTTTACTTCACCTGGTGAAAGTGGGCTATTTAGCAATGGAGATTGCTGATAAGCTTTCGTATAAAAATAAAGACATTAATAAATTGTTCTTTGAGATCATAATTTCAAAGCCGGAAACACTTATTTTACACAGGAAATCCGTTATTTCTGCAGCATCACATATGCTGGAGTGGTGTGAAAAGGGTAGTGATCTCCCGGAGAAAATCAGTCTGTATCAGGCAGAAAACAACGTGATACGTGCAATGTATGATGTGCATTTTGATCACAAAAATGATCTTCTTCCTGAAAGGGTGAACAACAGAGTCTCATTAAAACATAAATATCAGGACATCTGGTTGGTTTACCGTGACGTGCTTGCGGCGGCTACCGGCAATAAGCTGATGTTAATTGAGGCGCATGAGGTAGAGCGTTTTAAGAATGGCGTTGTGCTGAGTGAAGGCAGGATCGAGGAAAGGTCTGATGTTTCGGTTGTAAGAAATGAAGCAAGAAAGTGTTTTGAAGCACGGCATTTTTCCAAAACAGTAGTGATGAGCTTTCTGCTGGTGCTGTCAGAAGCGATGACCAATGTGTATAAGCATGCAGGACACGGAAAAGTGATGATTGTCGAACAGGATGAGGCAATTCATTTTATAGTAGAAGATTCCGGGAAAGGCATTCCGCTTGAGCAATTGCCAAAAGCTGCATTACTTTCTGGTTACTCCACGCAGAATTCAATGGGCCAGGGGTTTACATTGATGTTGAAAATCGCAAGCTGTGTCTATCTTCATACATCAGAGAAAGGTTCAATATTTGTGCTAACGTTTGCCCTGTCAGATAGGACGAAGGGTGATCACGAAATTACAGACATTTCTTTAAATGAAGAGCTCGAAAAGCAACTGGATGAAATTATTTAGATTGTACTTCTGGTGCTCTAAAGGTCTGCTGCTTTAATCCATCAGTTAGTGAATCTCTATTTTTTGGACAGTGTAATGCCGAACTTGAAAAGGGCAGGTGAATAAGATGCAGAGTATCGTGTCGAGGGGGAAATCGATTAAGGAAGCGGTTCAGACTGGGGTGGAACTGCTCGAGGTATCTAAACGTGATGTACATATCGAGGTACTTCAAAATCCGGCCAAAGGGTTTTTAAAAATGGGTTCAAAGCAGGCCGTTGTCAGGCTGACCCTGCTTAATGAAAATAGAGAGACGTCAGTTAAAACAGATGTCTCTCCATCACCTGGTTTAAGTGAAGAACAGGCAGAGGTAAACGACTGGTTTGCTCAGGCAGAATATTTCTTTGATAAAGTGGAAGTCGACCGGATAGAGCCTGAAATCAATCAGCCTCCAAAAAAGAGCTTTCAGCCAACAGAAGGTGAGATGCTGGAGCGAAATGGTGCAGTCTGGGTGGAGGACGGCAGGCTGATGGTGGAACCGGGTACGCATAAGCTGCCTATCATTACGATTCCTAAAGAAATTACGCTTTACCGGAATCAACATCCGGTTGATGAAAAAACATTTATTCTTTCTGCAAATGATTCATACAGATTGGTCATTGAAGATCAGATAAAAGAGACGGAATGGTCGATCACGATTGATCATAATAAGTTAAAGGCTTATCTGGAAGTGAATCCGGGCTATAAAATCACCCGCACGATCCAGGATGCGGAGCCGTCCTCACATCTAACCCTTGCATTTAAAGAGGAAAAGCAAACCTATCTGACACTAACTGAACGGGACATAAAAGAGGACATGCAGGAGAAATCAATTCTTCAGAATATTGATCAGATTGAACTGATGAGAGCCGTCCGGAATACAGAACCCGAAACATACACGATTGCACGCGGCGTCGCACCGGCTGATGGAAAAGATGGCTGGCTTGAACTGATGGTAGACACGCATATCAAGGAAGGGATGCATGAGGATGATCAGGGAAAAGTCGACTTCCGTGAAACGAAAGTATTTCCAAATATTGAAACCGGGGATATTATCGGCATTGTTCATCCATCTGTAGAAGGCAGCTCAGGGTACTCCGTTTTTAGTGAAACCATTCCGCCAAAGCCTGTCTATCCAGTGATACTCAGGCTGGGGAAGGGTGTAAAACTGATCGGAGACCAGGTAGTTGCGAAAGAGTTCGGCCGTCCTCATATTGAAGAGCGCGGACAGCTTGTAAAGATCATGATTATGCCGAAGCTTCTTCACAGTGGTGATGTCAACCTGGAGTCAGGTAATATCTCCTTTTTCGGAGATGTCGAGATCACAGGTGAAGTGCATAACGGTATGAAGATTGAAGCCCAGGGCAATGTCATCATTGCTAAAAACATCAGTGGATCTGTATGTAATGCCACGGGGGCGATCAGTGTTAAAGGAAATGTGATTTCCTCAGACCTGTCTGCGGGTCAGAGCAATATGGTGACCTCAAAGCTGTCCATGCTGGTCGGCATACTTAAGCAGGATATTGACCGGATTATTGCCGTGATCACACAGCTGGTTAATTCACCCGGCTTTAAGTCAACTGACTTTGCTAAAGGCGGTCTTCAGCCACTCGTCCGCATTTTAATGGAAAAGAAATTTCAGGATTTCAGACCGAGAGCGAAAAGGTATGTGCAGCTTGTGAAGGAAGGGCGGGCACAGCTTGATGATGAACGCTGGGAAGAGACAGCTGAACAGATTTCATCCCTGTTTGTAAACCTCTCCGCGAAGCCGATGTCCCTGAATATATTCACACACCTCTCCCAGAAGCTTGCTGCACTTCAGGAAGAAGTTGAGTTGTTTGATGAAACAAAATCAACTGTCAGTGTTCAAAATGTCCTGAACAGCAGAATTCACGCAGGTGGAAATCTGTTTATCAAAGGTCAGAGCTGTGTGAATTCAAGAATCCATGCAGGTGGCTATATGACCATTACAGGTACACTGCGCGGTGGTGAAGCCTACGCTGAAAAAGGCATGTATATCGGTGGGACAGGTGCGGAAAGTGGTACACCAACCAATCTTTCTGTCCCATCAAATGCCACGATTAAAATCGGTACAGCGCTTGAAGGGACGGTTCTGAAAATCGGTAACCGTAAAATCGTACTGACAGAAGATCACTATGCTGTAACAGCATCCATTAACGCGAAGGGACAGATCATTTTACGCTGATCGATGCTGAGAGGAGAGGGTGAATAGCATGTTTTTATATGAAATAAAGCAGGAGGGCAGCCATGTCCTCGTGATATTTGAAGGGGACCTGGATATTGATTGCACAGAAACAGTCGAAGACGAGCTGATTCCTGCATTAACAAACTATAAAAGTGTCACAATCGAATTCGAAAAAGTGGAATTCGTCGACTCATCAGGAATGGGTCTGTTGCTAAATCTGGTTCAGTCGCTGAAAGATGAGGGCATCACCGTCCGCATCAGACAGGTTCGAGAAGAAGTCATGGAGGTATTTGATCTCCTGCAAATCCCTGAAATTCTGGGGCGAAAGATATTTGTGAGGTAAAAGCAGTTGAAGTACGGGGCCAGGCCATGTATTTCAGGATAGACTATAGAAAGGGGCGATGTATATGTTAGACCCCAGAAGGACAACAGGAATTACCCGGGATTCGATGACAGAAAACATTATACAATCCATGGCACATCATATTGCGGTCATTGATCAGACCGGCAAAATTCTGATTGTAAATAGTGCCTGGTCTGACTATACAAGGTTCAATGGCGGAGATCCTGATGAAACGGGCGTAGGGAATAATTATTTTGACGTATCTGATAAGGAAACAGTCAGGCAGATTAACATGGTTCTCAATGGAACAGCTGATCGGATAGTGATTGAATATCCATGCCACGCCCCGCGCGAAAAGCGGTGGTTTGCGATGAACGTTACGCCACTTAGAGATGCCGGTCAGAGAAAGATTATCGGTGCAGTCATTACTCATATGGATGTAACGGACCGGAAATTACTTGAGCTTCGCCAGCAAAAGGATCTGGATATGGCCAAATCTATTCAGAAGCGGGTTGTGATCGATCCGGTTGAAGAAGAGCATATTAAAATTAAAGGCTTTTACTTGGCCTCTGATCAGCTGTCAGGAGATTTGTATGCCTGGTATAAGCTGAACGCCCATCAATACGGTGTGATTCTGCTTGATATTATGGGGCACGGTGTAACAGCGGGGATGATGAGTATGGCAATCCGTTCGATTCTAGAGGGCATCATTACGGATGAAATTGAACCGGAAAAAGTATACCGGAAATTAAATGATCAGTTCCATAAGCTGTTCAAATCAGGCAAAGGCTATAAAAACTTTTTCTGTACAGGAATTTATATGCTGCTTGATATCAATGATAGAATTATTTCGTATGTCAATGCCGGTCATCCTGGTGGCGTAGGTGTTTCAGGGAAAGAAAGCTTTATTTTAAAAAGTAATAATCCGCCGATCGGCCTTTCAAAAGAACCGGTCGTTATCTCAAATAAAATCCAGATCAGCGAGCATACAAAAGTGATTTTATACACAGACGGCTTCACTGATTCAATGGGATTAAGAATCACTGAAGGGGAGCAGTTTATTTTGCAGGAAATGAGAAGCAACGACCAGATTCACGATCATTTCGAACAAATTGTTTCAAATCTGGATATAAAGGACGATATAGCAGTTGTAAGTGTCAGTTTTGACTGAATTTTTCGGGGAGGGATGACCATGGATGAACAGCATTTAATTAAACTGCTCCGGCTGCCGGCTGCGATCGTCGATGAAGGGGGCGTAATTCAGTTAGCGAACCCTGCATGGGATCAATTCGGGCCCATGGTCGACCATGCGGGTAAAACGTACAGTGAACTGAATAAATTGATCAGGGCACCACACATTAAGAAGGAATGTCAGAAGATCTGGCGGGGCAAAAATGAGGCATTCGAATATTATTTTCGTACGGTTTCACGCGACCACTGTCAGCTCAGTATCTCTAAATGCAATGAGCACCACATGCTTTTTCAAATCATAGCTGCAGTTGATTCAGGTGTAGTTGCTGAAAATGCAGTGGACGTCCTTGAAAGTATGAATGAAGCCTTTTTCTCACTTGATGAAAAGTGGTGTTTTACATACGTCAATCATATGGCAGAGCGGGTTTTATTCAAAACGAGAGAAGAAATGATCGGAAAAAATATGTGGCGTCTGTTTCCTGAAGCATGGGGCACAAACTTTGAGGAGCATTACTTTAAAACCATGCATGATCAGATTCCGACTCAGTTTGAAGAATACTACCAGCCGAATGAAAGCTGGTTTGACGTTCATGCCTATCCGAACAGGCAGGGAGGGATCTCTGTCTATTTCCGCAATATTAATGAACAGAAAGAACTCGAAAAATCCTTATGGCAGTCAGCAAACTCAGATCATCTAACAGGGCTGCCAAACAGGCGTTATTCCTATGAATTAATGAAGGGATATATAGATAAAGATCAGCCGTTTACCATTTATTTTCTGGATTTAAATCAATTTAAAATTATAAATGATCTGTACGGCCATGATGTAGGTGACAGACTGATTCGTAAAATCGGAATGCGGCTGGAAAAGAATCTCCCGGATGAGCTGACAATCTCAAGGCTCGGCGGGGACGAATATCTTATTTTACTACCGGATGCACCTGATGAAGATGAGGTGATCGGATTCGGAAACCGCATCATTAGTATGTTCAGTAGAGCCTTTGTGCTCCAGGACCGGCCCGAGATTCATATCGAACCGAGTATAGGTGTAAGCCAGTATCCAAAAGACGGCAACCTTGTGGATACGCTGATTGATAAAGCGGATATTGCGATGTATGAAGCGAAAAAAAAGCAGGCTACAAAAGCCATATTATATAACCCGGACATGCATGAAAGTGTCTCCCGTGACCTGATCATTCAGCAGGAGCTTAAAAAAGTGATTGAACGCGGCGAACTGGAATTCGTCTATCAGCCGCAGGTAGATGCCACCAGGACCTGGATTACGGGCGTAGAAGTACTGACACGTTGGTCCCATCCTGTTTTAGGACCAGTATCACCTGCAGAATTTATTCCTATTGCTGAAACATCAGGCATGATGGAAAAGCTGACACGCTATCAGCTTGAATGGTGTCTGAAAAAGTTCTCTGACTGGAGACAGCATTTTGAATTTGATGGAACCATTGCCTTCAATATTTCTTCGAGTCTATTTAGAAACAAAAACTTTATCGCCTTTTTAGAGCAGGTGATTAAAGAGTATGGAATCCCATTTCAGCAGATAGAGCTCGAGATCACTGAAAACATCCAGCTCTTTTCCCATAAAGAAAGCGTCCAGACACTCGAGCGGTTAAGGGAAATGGGTATCCGTGTTGCCATTGACGATTTCGGAACAGGCTACTCAACGCTGTCCTATCTGAATAAGTTTCCGGTTGATAAAATCAAGGTGGATAAGCACTTCACAGACCAGATCATGGTCGATGAAAAAGGTGAAGCCATCCTCGTTTCCATTATCAAGCTGGCCAACAGCCTCGACCTCGACGTTCTGGCAGAAGGCGTAGAAACAGAAGATCAGCGTGACTTCTTACTGATGAATGGCTGTGACGACATGCAGGGATATTACTTTTTTAAGCCATTAACGCTGGATGAGTGCGAGCAGTTTTATTATGAGAAGGTTTTGAAGGATAGAGTGCCTGAGTAGGTGCTCTTTTTGTTTTGGGGTGGTGGATCGGTGCTGGTGAATGCATTATTGTGGCCGGTGAGGTAGGTGGTTGGCACTTTGAGGTAGTGATACACCCGGGTTGGGTGCAGTGTTCGCGGCGTTGAGTGCAGTGCCAGCGCGATTGAGTGCAATCTCCCGGAAAATGAGTGCTGCACAATCCCCACTTGATGCCTTTGAGAAACTAAAAGCCTGTGACTTAAGGGCGTGAAGTATGGGTGTAGCTCGACCGCAGTCACAGTTCAATCGGAGGAGGTGGTAAGCTTATCGGCGTAGCGATACACCCGGGTTGAGTGCAGTGTTAGCGGCGTTGAGTGCAGTGCCAGCGTGATTGAGTGCAATCTCCCGGAAAATGAGTGCTGCACAATCCCCACTTGATGCCTTTGAGAAACTAAAAACCTGTGACCTAAGGGCATGAAGTATGGGTGTAGCTCGACCGCAGTCACAGTTCAATCGGGGTAGATGGTAAGCTCATCGGCGTAGCGATACACCCGGGTTGAGTGCAGTACTATCAGCGTTGACTGCTGTGCAAGCTCATTTGACTACTGTATCCACAAAGCCCGGGTGCAAGTCCGTCACCACTCGCCCAAAAAAGATTCTCAAATAAGATGCACTCTCCCCACGATTAAGCTAAAATAGAACATGACAAGTGTCATATATAAGTATCCATTTTGATGGAAATGCAGGATAGATAGGATGATTCAATGAGAACGGCAGTGGTAACTGATAGTACGGCTTATTTGCCGGTGGAACTGCGTGAGATGTACGATATTCGCATGGTGCCGCTTTGTGTCATCATGAATGGCAAGACATATGAGGAAGAGGTCGATCTCACAACAGATGAATTTTATGACGAGGTCCGTAAAGGCGGTGCGCTGCCGAAAACGTCTCAGCCTGCGGTCGGTACATTCGCTTCTTTGTTTGAAGAGCTGAGTAGGGATTACGATGAAGTGGTCACGATTCATTTATCAAGCGGGATCAGCGGTACATATGCCGGTGCGGTTCAGGCTGGTGAGATGGTTGACGATGTAAAAGTGTATCCTTTTGATTCGGAAATCTCCTGTATGGTACAGGGGATGTTTGTGCTGGAAGCTGCTGTGATGGCAAAGGATGGTGCAGGCGCTGAGGAAATTCTGACCCGTTTAAATGAACTGAAGGAAACGACGCGCGCTTATTTTATGGTTGATAATCTGGGTCATCTTCAGCGTGGCGGACGTCTATCAAATGCGCAGGCGATTATTGGAAGCATGCTTCAGGTAAAGCCTTTATTGCATTTTGTAGATACAAGAATTGAGCCGTTTGAAAAAATCCGGACGCGTAAAAAAGCGATGAAGCGGATTGTTGATTTACTGAAGGATGATGCTGAGAAATATGAGCAGGTGCAGGCTGTGATTATCCATGCGAATCGTGAAGAAGAGGCGATTAAATGGAAAAATGAGATCAGCAGTGAACTGCCGAATGTATCGTTCCGCATCAGTCATTTTGGACCTGTGATTGGCACTCATCTTGGTGAGGGGTCGATGGGTCTTGGCTGGATGAAAAAATAAAAGTGTTCCTTCCTGAAGCGTTTCGCTGCGCTTCGGGCGGACGCTTTCCGCGGCCGGGCGGTGAGCCCCTACGGCTTCACCGTATGGTCTCACCTGTCCCTTTCCGCCGCCCTGCGCTCCGCTGCACTCTAAACTTCACTATCTCCTTAAGCTAACCACTATGAACTATAATTACAACAAAATACCCCAAAAGGAGCCCCCACACATGACTACTCCCCAACAATTCCTCTCCGGAAGACAGTTTCTGCTCTCAGAAGTCATTCAACTATTTCCTTTATCTCAAATTGAAAATCAGGTCGAGTGTATCCCGGCTGTTGAAAAATACGTTTGTAACCGCTGTGGTAATAAAAAGCGGCATTTATTTGCAGCGCATCCGTGCGGGAAGTGCGGGCAGCAGTGCACGTATTGCCGGAATTGCATTCAGATGGGAAAAACGTCTGAGTGTGAGCGGGTTGTGCTTTGGAAGGGTGCGCCTTACAAACCGTCGCCGCCACCTGAGCCGGTTCTGCAATGGGAGGGTGAGCTTTCGCTGCCGCAGCAGAGAGCTTCTGATGCACTGGTTACATCAATTGATACAAAAAAGTCCATTCTCGTCCATGCAGTTTGCGGCGCGGGGAAGACTGAGATTTTATTTCATATGATAGAAACAGCATTGCAAAAAGGACTCCGCATCTGCATTGCGACGCCGAGACGCGACGTTGTACAGGAGCTTGCTCCAAGGCTAAAACGTGCATTTCCAACTGCAGATATTGAGTCTCTTTATGGAGGCAGCGAGGACAGGCTGCCGCATGCACACCTCACCATTGCTACAACACATCAGCTGATCCGATTCAGGGAAGCATTTGATGTGATGGTCATTGATGAAGTGGATGCATTTCCTTTTTCAGCAGATGATGCGCTCCAGAACACCTCACAATTAGCCCGCAAAAAATCCTCTACTTTGATTTACCTCAGCGCAACACCCTCGAGAAAAATCAAAACTGACCAAATTATTAAAATCCCCGCCAGATTTCATGGCTTTCCGCTGCCGGTTCCTGAGACGAAGTGGCTGGGTAACTGGCGTAAAGGATTGCTTAAAAAAAGGGTGGATCCGGCTTTATTAAAATGGTTATCCGTTCACCCGAAAGTACTTGTTTTTATGCCGGATATTGAATCGATGCAGGCATATGCCGGTCTGTTGGATGTGCCGAGCGTTCATTCTGCTGATCCGGATCGCGGTGAAAAAGTGATGGCTTTTAGAGAAGGGAAGTGTGAGTTGCTGCTGACGACCACCATTTTAGAAAGAGGCGTTACTTTTTCAGGGGTGGAGGTGGCTGTAGTGGGTGCAGGCGATCCGGTTTTTACTGAAGCGGCGCTCGTGCAGATTGCGGGAAGAGTCGGACGGGATCCACTGAAGCCAAAAGGAAATGTGACGTTTTTTCATAATGGGCTGACGGATGCCATGGTCAAAGCGCAGCGGCATATCGTCCTGATGAATAAGGAAGCAGCTAAGCTTGGATATGTGAAGGGGTTTCTTGTATGAGGTGCCTTTATTGCAATGGTGTAATGCTTGAAGAGATTGGATGGACTGACCTGTTTTTTAAAAGAGTGGAGGATCCGTTTTGTGATGTGTGCAGGGCGGAACTGATCAGGTTAGAAGGTCCGGGGTGTACGGTTTGTTCAAGAGGAATGGAGACAGAGGGAATTTGCAGCGACTGTAACTCATGGGCAGAAGACCCTGTTTTTCAGGATGCGCTGATTTCTAATCATTCGATTTACGCCTATAATCCTGCGCTGAAAGAGCTGATCAAGCGGCTGAAATATAACGGTGATTATGCGCTCGCGGGATGTTTTCGCAAGGAGTTAACAGATCTGCTTAAGCCTTTTAAGAAAGAAGCAATTTTGACGCCTGTCCCTGTGAGTGCCGATCGTTTAAAAGAGAGAGGGTTTAACCAGACGGAAGCTTTACTGGAGTGCGCCGGAATTAAATATGAGCACTTATTACTTCGGCGAAACGGTGAAGCTGCGCAGGCGAAGAAATTAAAGCGGGACAGGCATCGTGGTGAGAATCCTTTTGCGGCGATCAGGGCACTGGATGGGGAACCGGTTGTGCTGATTGATGATTTATACACAACCGGTACGACAATCAGAAGAGCTGCGCAGGTTTTGAAGGAATCAGGGGCAGGAGAAATCAGATCTATCACGATTGGGAGGTAACCTCTCCTAGTGATAAAGTTGTGAAGGGTAAAGATAAAGACCTATATATTAGCTTCCATTTATTCCTCATTCGTTTTATACTAAAGAAAATGACTTGAGGAGGACTGGCAAATGGCGGAGCTGAAAAATTGTCCGAAATGTAATGCCATCTTTAATTATAATGGTCTTCGTGATGTTTGTCCGAAGTGTCAGAAAGAAGAAGAAGAGCTGTTTGAGCAGGTCTACCGTTTTTTAAGGCAGCGTGAAAACAGAGCGGCTACAATTGAGCGGATTACTGAAGTGACGGGTGCTTCAGCGAGCCTGCTGCACAAATGGGTCCGTAAGCGCAGGCTTCATCCGGCACAGTTCCCGGGGCTCGGTTATCCATGTGATAACTGTGGTACGCTGATTATTCAGGGGAAAATCTGCAGGTCCTGCACTGACAATATTAAAACAGATTTAAAACAGCACGAATCTAATATGGAATTTCGTGAAGCGGTTGCGAATAGCAATAGAAAAACTTATTTATCAAACCGAGACAAATAACATAAAGACGCCTGGGACTTTTATTCTAATTTTCCCCTGCGTCTTTAATTTTTGTTCACCCTGCCGATATAATGGGTAACACAACAATATCGACTATAGAAAGCAGGTGAGAGCTTTGAAAATTAATCCTTTTCATCAGAATCCGGTCAATCCTTATAAACGCCAGGAAGCAAAAGTGGAGCAGGCAGAGCTGCAGAAGCAGAAAAAGGCGGATAAGGTAGAGATTTCAGCAGAGGCAAAGGAAATGCAAAGCTTAAATAAAATACAGGAAGGCCGTCAGGAACGGGTTGATCAGCTGAAGGCAGCGGTAGAGAACGGAACATACAAACCGGACGCTAATAAAACAGCTGAAAACCTTATGAAATTCTATCGTCAGTCCTGATAAAAAATTGCTCATTTGATGGGCAATTTTTTGTGTATAAATGGAGGTGTAAAAAACGTGCAGATTAAAATGGATCCATCAGTCAGCAGTCAGCCTCAGGGCCAGAAAGAAGTTTCATTGAAGCAGGGTGATTTATTTTCAGCAACTGTAAAAAGTAAACATGGCAATGAGACTATACTTCTGGTCAGAGGGCAGGAAGTGAAAGTGAAAACAGATGGCAAACTGCCTGATTCAGGGCGTGTTCAGCTCGAAGTGACCGGTACGAAGGAAGGTCTTCCTATGGTGAGGCAGTCACAGCAGCAAACATCCGCACAGGCGCATGATTTTGTGAAAATGAATGACGGGAAACCGCTGTCACCTGAGTTGAAAAACGCATTACAGCATTTATCAGCAAAAGGCGTAAAAGTGGATCCGGCATTAGTTAAAGAATTAAATCAATTTTTATCTAAAACGGATGCCACACCTCAACAAAAGCTTGAAACCATCCAGGCAGCAGTGTCCAAAAACCTTGATCTGACTGCAAATAAACTGTCAGCGATCCATTCAGCGCTGCACGGACCTCCAATCAGTAAAGCGGTGTCAGAGCTGCTTTCATCTGCAAGAGTGGATGTGTCATCCGGTCAGAGGCACTCTGCAAGCCAGATACAGCAGGCGGCAAGACAGCAGCTGATTCAGGCACTGAACCTGCTTGCTAAAGGTGCTCCGGCTGAAGTAAAAGAAATGATCAGGCAGCTTGAAGCAACAGGTGATGTGAAGGCAATTGCGTCAGAAACGCAAAAAGTTCTCAGCTCTTTGTTAAAAGAAAATCCTGAAGCTGCCAAACTCCTTCAAAATGCGCTGAAGCTGGATTCGCTTATTCAGCCTGTTGTGCAGCCACAGACAATTGATCAATCAAAAGCGCTGCTGGTTCAGGACGCAAAAACCGCCATACAAAAAATGCCGGATATTTCAAAAGTAACAGAGCAATTTAAGGTGTTGGCTAATAACCCTGAGATGAACGGTGATGTCAGACAGGCCCTTCAACAGGCTGCAGCAAAAGCTGAGCAGTTTGTCCAGAATGGTCAGGAACTTCAGGCGAGGCAGGTTATGATGCAGGGAATCGAGCAGGCAGCGGCAGCTTATCCACTGAAAGCGGCATCTGAGCAGTATATGCTGTCAGATGAACTGACCTCTCAGATTCCAATGCATTCAAGGGATGTCATTGTTATGAGAGTCAGCGAAAAAATGTCTCAGGCAGCCATTGACTTTAAAAATATCCAGAAAGATATGACGAGAAACTTAAGTCAAATTGAGTTTGCTGCAAACCGCCAGCAGGCACTTCAGCAGTCCAAGCCATTGTTAGAGGCGACGATCAGAATGCTTGATAAAGCCATTTTAAAAGGCGACTTCATGCTGTATACGAATATGGAGACAGAGAAAGACCTGCTGAAGGCAAGCGGCCAGCTGGCTGAAGCGTCAAAGCTTTTAGCTAAAGGTGAAGTCGCGCAGGCAGCAAGGATTACTTCGGAAGTGAAAGCGATGATGGAAAAGATCGAATTTAAACCGTCGGATGTAAAAGTACAGCACTTCGTTTCGAAGGAAATCATGCAGCTTGAGCAGCCTTCTCTTCAGAAATTAACTGCTCAAAATCTCCAGCAGTCCATGCAGAACCTGAGGAACGAACCATCTGCACGTCATGCATTTGAACATGTGCGGGCAATGGGTATGACGTTTGAAAATGAACAGGCTCATTCATTGTTAAATAAGAGTCAGGATCAGGCTGCGTCACTGAAGGGGATGCTGATGAAAATGGCAGGCGAAGGCAAAGCGGATCAGACACTTACACAACTTACCGGCCAGCAGCTGCTCAGTAAAACAGATGCTTCAGGGCTACAGAGTATGGTGATGACTTTGCCATTTATCCTTCAGGAAAAGGTTGAAAGCTTTAAAGTGTACATGCAATCGAAAAATGGCAGTCAGAAGGTCGACTGGGAAAATTGCAACCTGTATTTTCTCTTTGATACGAAAAAGCTTGGAGAAATTGGTGTATCACTGAATGTTTCTGAGCGGAATCTGTCTATAAAAATGAAGAATGATCAGCCGGATTTTGAAAAGAAAATGGAGCCAATCACAAGTCTCGCAAAAGACCGTCTTGAAAAAATCGGATACAGCGTTCAGCAATTACAGTTCGACAGGCTGACTGCAGAAGAAATTAATGAGGTTTCAGCTGAACCGGCACAAGCCGTTCCTGTGATGACTGAGAAAGGGTATGATTTTTCTATATGAGACCGCATTATTTTAATCCTGGTGCCAAAAGAAAAATGAATGGTCCGACTGCAGCAGTTATCCGGTATGATGAAAGAGATGATTCACCGCATGTCGTTGCGCAGGGAAGCGGCGCGCTCGCTGAGAAAATACTTGAACTTGCAAAGGAACATAATATTCATCTTGAAGAAGACAACAGCCTGCTTGCAGATCTGCTCGATATCGATCTTGGAGAAACCATTCCGCCGCAGCTGTATGCCGTAATTGCGGAGATTTTGCTGCTAATTGAGGAGATGGAGAAGACCTATTAAGGTAGACCGGGGACAGACCCTGGTCTATTTTTTTATATAAATGCAAAATTACCTATTAACCATTCTCCATTCTTCCCGATAAAGAAAGTAGCAGGAGGGGAAGAGATGGACTTTTTATCGAAAGAACTTTTATATCAGAAATCACCTCAGGAGCTGACTTCTCTTTTATATGAAGCAGCGATTACAAAGCTTGAAAAGGCAATTCAGGAGACAAAAGATAAAAATTACATAGAAGCGAATCAGTCATTTCAGCGTGTAAATGATATTTTGCATAGATTGGGTGCCGGCTTGAACTATGAGAGTGGCATTATCGCTGATCAGCTGGATGCAGTGTATAACTTTATGGCTGAAGAGATAGTGATGGCGAATCTGAAAAAGGATGTTGCACGTGCAGAGGAAGTGCTCATTCTTCTGAAAGAAATCACTGACTCCTGGAATCAGGCAACAAAAGCGAGTCCTGGCGCTAAAACACGCCCAACTAAAGCGAACCCATATGAGCAGCATGTCAAGGTAGAAGTACAGGATCAATCATTAAACAAATTGGAAGCGGGGAAATAATCAATGAGAATTAATCATAATATCCAGGCTTTAAATGCATATAGAAACCTTAATCAGACAATGAATGATACGTCAAAGAGTCTTGAGAAGCTGTCTTCAGGTCTTCGTATTAACCGTGCGGCAGATGATGCAGCGGGTCTTGCAATTTCAGAGAAAATGCGTTCGCAGATCCGTGGCCTTGAGATGGCTGAGCGTAATGCGCTGGATGCAATATCACTTGTTCAGACAGCAGAAGGCGCGCTTGCATCAACACATGACATCTTACAGAGAATGCGTGAACTTTCTGTCCAGGCGTCGAATGGGACACTGGAAGATGAAGATAAAGAAGCAGTGCAGGATGAAGTAAATGAGCTGGTTAAAGAAATCAATAGAATTGCAGATAAAACTCAGTTTAATAGTAAAGTCCTTTTAGATGAATCCGAGGCTGACGGTTTTACATTCCAGATCGGTGCAAATGAAGGTGAGCAGGTTGTCCTAAATATCGGAAAAATGGACGCTTCTGAGTTAGGCATTGATGCCCTAGATTTAGTAGAGGAACCCCAGGAAGCAATTACGAGTATTTCTGATGCAATTGCGCTTGTTTCAAAAGAAAGAAGTAACCTTGGAGCCTTCCAAAACCGTCTTGAACATACGGTATCAAACCTCCAGTCTGCTAACGAAAACCTGACTGCAGCAGAATCACGTATCCGTGACCTTGATATGGCAAAGGAAATGTCACAGTTCACAAGAAATAATATTCTTAACCAGGCAGGACAGGCAATGCTTGCACAGGCGAATCAGCTTCCGCAGGGCATTCTGCAGCTGCTTCAATAATGTTACAATCAGTGGAGAAGTAGATTTTTTACTTCTCCATTTTTAAATCTATGAAGGCAGGGGTCAGGCCCCATCCTTCACAACTACCCCAGTGGAGGGATCAACAATGGACGTACAACGAATCGGCCGTGCCGCTGAGACAAATAAAACACAAAAGAAAGAACAAGTTGCGAAAGAATCGGTTTCATTCCAGGATGTTATGTCAAAAAAGCGTACAACAACGCTATTGGATAAACTTACAGCTATGAGTGCAGAAATTGAAGACCAGGGTAAGAAGCTTGCAGATTCCAGAACAGTAGAAGACCTGCGTAAATATAAAGGTCTTGTAAAGAAGTTCATGGAAGAAGCTGTTAACAACGGTCTCCAGCTTGAAGACCAGCGTGGATTCAACCGCAGAGGCCGCACAAAAGTCTATAAAATCGTCAAAGAAATTGATACGAAACTGATTGACCTGACAAACCAGGTCCTTGATAAAGAAAAGAAAGGCCTTGCTATCCTAGGGACAATTGGGGAAATTCAGGGGCTGATTATAAATGTCTATTCTTAAGACTTCATAACTGCAGAATGTTTCCGATATATAAGGTGATGGTTATTGAAGAGAGGGTCTGTCCCTGCCTTCACACTACCTCCACCTTAAAACAGGAGGATCAAGATGACTCAACAATCAATTAAATCCATTCTTCATCAGCAGCTCAAGCTGCATAAAAGCCTGCTTGAACTGGCAAAGCAAAAGACTGCTGTAATTAAGGAAAATAACCTTGATCAGTTGAATCAGTTAATTAAAGATGAACAAAAACATATTCAGGCGATCAGTGCTTTGGAAACGAAGCGCCAGCAGCTAAATACACTGGAAGATCTTCAGGCAGAAAAAGGTGAACTGCTACATGTCATCATTGAGCTGAAATCAGTGAATGAACTGAATCAGGATTTGCTGACTCAATCGATGCAGCTCGTTTCACTCAACCTTGACATGCTGATGCCGCAGCCTGATTCGATCAATTATTCAAAAGAAGATAGCGATGACGACCAGCCTGTCAGGTCTATGTTTGACTCGCAGGCCTGACCATTAGGGAGGAACAACAATGCGTTCTACATTTATGGGACTTGAAACAGCAAAACGTGCGCTTTTTACACAGCAAAGCGCATTACATACAACGGGACACAATATCGCCAATGCGAATACGCCGGGGTATTCAAGACAGCACGTGAATTTCGGTACGACTACTCCGTTCGCACCTGCAGCAATGAACCGTCCGCAGCTTCCCGGCCAAATGGGAACTGGTGTTGAAGCGAACTCAATCCAGCGTGTGAGAGATTCATTCCTTGATATTCAATACCGTCAGGAGTCAAATAAACTTGGCTACTGGGATTCAAAATCAAGTGCCATCAGCGAGATGGAAAACATCGTGAATGAACCAACGACAAATGGGCTTGGGGCTGTTATGGGTGAATTCTGGCAGTCACTTCAGGATCTATCGGTCTACCCTGAGAATGACGGAGCGCGAAATGTTGTTCTAGAGCGTGGACAGTCAGTCGTTGACACATTCCATTATCTGAATGACTCACTGAATCAGATCAAAGATAATATTGGAAATGAAATCAGTGTATCACTGGATAGTGTGAATTCATTACTTGCTCAAATTGCGAGCGTGAACAGCCAGATCAGTGATGTAGAACCTCACGGGAATATTCCGAATGACCTCTACGACCGCCGTGATGCGCTGGTGGATGAACTATCAGGATATATCGATATCCGGGTTACTTCAATTAAATCTGAAGGCGATCCTGCTGATGAAGCAGAAGGTCTTTATAATATCAGCATTGTCGGTGCAAATGGCAGGGAAGAAATACTTGTTGCCAATAAAGACTACAATCAGCTTGGCTTTTCAAATGGAAGTGGAAAGCTGACGACATCTACACCTGATGACATCAGTCAGATTGCGATTTTCTCAAGCACTGGGAAAGAAATTGAATCAAAAAAGCTTTCAATCTCTGATGCAAATGGGAATCCGCTTTTTTCTCAGGGGAAGATCAGAGGATTAATAGAATCATATGGTTATAGCTATCAGGATAGCACCGGAACTACTCAGGTTAAAGGAACATATCCTGAAATGCTGGATAATCTTGACCGCCTGGCTTATTCATTCTCCCAGACTTTTAATGCTGTACACGAAAAAGGAATTGATCTTCAGGGGAATTCCGGTCAACAATTCTTTGGAGACCTGGGCGGAGATCATGAAAATGCGTCGAAGCTGATTTCAATGAGCGATATTACATCGAAGGAAATCGCTGCTTCGACAACGACAAATGCTGATGGTGAAGTAAATGCAGGAGACGGTAAAAATGCAGTCAACCTATCAAACATTCAAAACTGGCTGATGAACGAAACGGTCACACTGGATGGTTTTGACGGAGCAGAGTCAATTAATCTCAATGACTACAATCGCCTCGAAACAGCTTCTATGAACTCTTTTTATGAAGGGGTTATTGGTAAGCTGGGTGTTCAGGGACTTCAGGCAAACCGTCTTGCAGGAAACAGTGAGATCCTCAGACAGTCAGTTGAGGAAAAAAGAATGTCAGTCAGCTCTGTCTCTTTAGATGAAGAAATGACAAACATGATCCAGTTTCAGCACGCTTATAATGCAGCTGCAAGAAACATTACAATGGTCGATGAAATGCTTGATAAAATCATTAACGGCATGGGCTTAGTCGGCAGATAAGGAGTGAACTAAATGCGCGTAACACAATCAATGCTTTCAAGTAACATGCTGCGCAACCTGACGCAGAGCTATGAAAAAATGGGCAGACAGCAAGAGCAAATCGCGACGCAGAAGAAGATTTCACGTCCATCTGATGATCCCGTTGTCGCAATGAAAGGTGTCCTTTATCGTCGTAACCTGACAGAGGTGGAGCAATACAAACGTAACTTCTCAGAAGCATATAACTGGGTGGAAAATGCTGATTCATCACTTGATAAAGCGAACCAGGCAATGCAGAGACTGCGTGAACTGCTTGTTCAGACTTCAAACGATACGTATGATGCCGATCAGCGAAAAGCAACACGCGCTGAAATTGAGCAGTTGAAAGAGCACATCGAAGAAATCGGCAACACAAAGTTCGGTGACAAGTATTTGTTTAACGGAACTGATACTACGAATAAACCGCTTGATGTAGCAAATGGTGTATATCCGGAAAATAATGAATCGGTTGAGATTGAACTATCAAAAGGTGTTCATATTAAAGTGAATATTGATGGTACATCTGTATTTTCTCAGGAAATGTTTGATGATATTGATAACATCATTGCAACCCTTGAAGATGAGAATTCAACCGGTGATGATATTAATAACTTTATAACAAATATGGATACTCATATGACAAACCTGTCAAACGAACGTTCATCACTCGGTGCAAGATATAACCGGATTGAACTGATGGACTCACGCGTGAGTGAGCAGGAAGTCATTGCAACCCGCGTGATGTCTGATAATGAAGATATTGATTTTGAGAAAGTGATTACAGATATGAAGGTGCAGGAGAGCGTGCATCGTGCGGCGCTGAGTGTGGGTTCAAGGATTATTCAGCCTTCGCTGATGGATTTTCTTAGATAAAAAAGGGGGATAACCAATGAACATTCCTCAAATACAAATTAATCAGACCCATGCAAAAATCGGAATGGAATCACCCAGAGGACAGCAGCAGATCGAACAGCCTCAGGCAGTGCTTGACCTGAAGCAGACTCCATCTGAACTGAGCATCACAACGACTAAAGGCAGGCTGACAATTGACCAGACAGAAGCCTGGGCGTCGATGGATATCAAACCTATATCTCGCCGAATTCGTGAATGGGCTGCTGAAGGAAATCAGGATGTATTAAAGGGCATGCAGCGTGTTTCAGCAGAAGGTGATGAACTGATGAAAATTGAAAATGGCGGCGATCCGATCAAGTCAATTGCAAAAAGGAACTATGAAGGTCAGCCTCCTTCGTTTAACATTGGTTTTATTCCACCCCCATTCAGTGTGAAAATGAATTATCGCCCTGGCACAACTAATATCCAATTCACTGAAGGCGGAGTGGAAAACAATACACGTGCACAAAAACCGAGAATCAGTTACACCCCACAGGAAGTAAAAATTCACATGCAGCAGCTGAACTCAATCAGCTTCAGCGTTGTGAATGAGGAAATCTAAAATAGGAGCTGTTTGTTCCATGAAGATCGAAACAAAGTACCACGGTGAAATCGAACTGAATGAAAAAGACATCTGGCATTTTGAAAAAGGCATTCCGGGTTTTGAGGATGAAAAGCAGTTTACTGTTCTTTCGTTTGAAGGTAATGAGGTATTTTTCGTCCTGCAATCCGTGAATACACCGTCACTTGGGTTTATTATCAGTAACCCTTTTTCATTTTTTAAAGAATATGAAATTAAACTTGATGACGCAGTTACTCATGCATTAGCGCTTGAAAAGCCGGAAGATTCAATGGTAAACGTCATCCTGACGGTAAGAGAACCATTCAATGAATCAACCGCTAACCTGCAGGCACCACTCGTTTTTAATCTGGAAAACAAAAAGGCCAAGCAAATTATTCTCAATGACTACTCCAGAAAACAGCCCGTCGCAGCGGCTGCGACAAAGGAGTGATCCCATGTTAGTGCTGACGAGAAAAACCGGTGAAGCGATTCGAATTGGTGATGATATTGAAATTACAGTACTTTCAGTGCAAGGTGATCAGGTGAAGCTCGGGATAGATGCGCCGAAGCATGTCGATATACATAGGAAGGAAATTTTCCTGGCGATTCAGCAAGAGAATGAAGCAGCAAATAACACGGTAGATTTAACAAAATTATTTTCAACAGACTGATCCGCACATTGATGCGGATTTTTTTTGTAAAAAAATATAAAAAAGTTAAATAATTCGAATGTGTGCCGATATTACTGTTGTAAGCAGGGAATTCAGGGCGGCCGACCTTTAGAACTTGCTATAAAAAATACCGTTCACAAGGAAGTGAATGGGTAAACTCAGGGAGGAAATTAATAATGATTATTAATCACAATTTAAATGCAATGAATTCACACCGTCAGATGGGCGTTAATATGAACCAAGGTGCAAAAGCAATGGAGAAGTTATCATCAGGAATGAGTATCAATCGTGCTGGTGATGATGCAGCTGGTCTTTCTATTTCTGAAAAAATGCGTGGACAAATTCGCGGTTTGGAACAAGCATCACGAAATGCACAGGATGGTATTTCACTAATTCAAACAGCTGAAGGAGCACTGAATGAGACTCATGCAATATTACAACGTATGCGTGAACTTGCAGTCCAGGGAGCAAATGATACAAATGCTGCTGAAGATAGAGTAGCTATTAAGGCTGAATTAGATGAATTAAGCGCAGAAGTTGATAGAATCGCAGCTGATACTGAATTTAATACTCAAAACTTAGTAGGAGCTGCTGGTGCTGGTGTTGGTACCGTAAGTATTCAAACAGGTGCGAATTCTGCTAATTCAACGATCGATATTACGTTATCTGATATGACTGCTGGCACACTTGGTGTAGGTGCAGCTGCTTTAGTAGTTGATACTAATGCTAATGCTAATACTACTATTGATTCTATTCAAGGTGCTATTGATTCTGTATCTGCTTACCGTTCAGAACTAGGAGCAACTCAAAATCGTCTTGAACATACTATCAAGAACCTTGATAATGGTTCAGAAAATTTACAAGCGGCAGAATCGCGTATCCGTGATACTGACATGGCTAAAGAAATGATGGAGTTTACTCGCTCTAACATCCTAAATCAAGCTTCTCAAGCTATGCTTGCTCAAGCAAATCAACAGCCACAAGCTGTATTACAATTACTTCGTTAATTTAATTTCAAAGTAAAGAGACTCTAGTTGACTAGGGTCTCTTTTATCTTTATGCAAGTCCATCAATACATTCGCTTAGCTGTTAGAAAACATTCTATCGCATCAACTATAGTCATTTGATAATATAGTTAACGCGATGAAAAAAATGTATCGTCATATTTGCTCATACAAGTTACAAAGGCTTTTGGCGATGAACGATAAAAATACGACAAAATAAAAATTTTAAAACAGTTAAATATCTTGTCGAGGTGCCGATATAACTACTGTAAACAGTTTATAAAGGGCGGCCGACCTCTATGAACTGTTATAAAACTTACCGTTCACAAGGAAGTGGATGGCTATACTCAGGGAGGAAATTTACAATGATTATTAATCATAATCTAAATGCAATGAACTCACACCGTCAAATGGGTGTAAACATGAACCAAGGTGCCAAAGCAATGGAGAAGCTTTCATCAGGTATGCGAATCAATCGTGCTGGTGACGATGCTGCAGGGCTTTCAATTTCAGAAAAAATGCGTGGACAAATTCGTGGTTTAGAGCAAGCTTCTCGTAATGCACAGGATGGAATTTCACTCATTCAAACAGCTGAAGGTGCTTTAAATGAAACACATGCGATTTTACAACGCATGCGTGAACTAGCGGTTCAAGGAGCAAATGATACTAATGCTACTGAAGATAGAACTGCAATTAAGGCTGAATTAGATGAATTAAGTGCAGAAGTAGATCGAATTGCAGCTGATACTGAATTTAATACTCAAAACTTAGTAGGTACTGATGGTGCTACTGTGGGTACTGTGAGTATTCAAACAGGTGCGAATTCTGCAAACTCAACGATTGATATTACATTATCTGATATGACTGCTACTACTCTTGGTGTAGATACAGGTTCTCTATTAGTTGACGATAATACTAATGCTAATGCTACAATAGATGCTGTTCAAGGAGCTATTGATAGTGTCTCTGCTTATCGTTCAGAACTAGGGGCAACTCAAAACCGTCTAGAGCATACAATCAAAAACCTTGAAAATGGGTCAGAGAACCTACAAGCGGCAGAATCGCGTATCCGCGATACCGATATGGCTAAGGAAATGATGAACTTTACTAGAACAAATATCCTTAACCAAGCTTCTCAGGCAATGCTTGCTCAGGCTAACCAGCAGCCGCAAGCTGTATTACAATTACTTCGTTAATTTTATATTCAAATTTAGAGAGACTCTGGTTAGACTGGAGTCTCTTTATATATTTAAAGAATAGATTCTATATATCCATAAAAGATAATGATTACAAAAAAAGAATGTAAAATTGTATTTGTATTTAGAGAATTCCTAAACAATATGATAGGAATTATAGCTAACATAGGTTATTGTTACTTTGTTTAGAGTTTTTTAGTACATAAATATCATAAAATTTTATTTAAAAAATCTTTTTAATTACTGCCTGTAAATCTTCATCTTATTTTTAAGTCGAGTAGCCTAGTTGCTATTGAAAAAATGCGAGCCCTAAGCCTTTACTTCTATTTTGGAAGTAGGGGCGATTTTAATTTTAGGTGAAATAATGACAGAAGACAGTTTGTCTACAAAAATCATTAGTACTAAAGATAAACAGGGATTATCCGATATTTAAAATATAACCCTCAAGGAGATGGAAATATGAACAGGATCGGAGAGATTAGCAGCAGCAGAGATTTTCAACAGATGGGTCAGACATCATCAGTTACTCAAACTGAAGCGATTGTGAAGCATACTAAGGAAATAGCGAAAGAGTTAAGCAGTCAAAGTCAGAGACCCAAGGAAGAGCAGCTAGAGCAAGCTGTGCAAGGGTTGAATAATTTACTCAAGCCTTATGATTCTCATTTGAAGTTTGAGTATCATGAAGACCTGGGAGAATATTACGTAACGATTGTTGATGATGTTTCAAAAGAAGTAATTAAAGAAATTCCTTCAAAAAAACTGTTGGATTCCTACGCTGCGATGGCTGATTTTCTTGGAATCCTGATGGATCAGAAAGCATAGGAGTGAGAGTATGCGTATTGGCGGATTAGCAAGTGGAATGGATATAGATTCAATCGTGAAAAATCTAATGATGGCTGAACGAATGCCCTTAGATCGAATGAAGCAGGATAAACAGATTCTTGAATGGCAGCGTGATGATTATCGTGCGATGAATGCTTTAATGCTTGATTTCAGAAATAAATTGTCTGACATGAGATTTACAACGAATTATCGTGCACGAACAGTGTCAACATCTGATGATACTCGAGTAACTGCAACAGCATCAAGCGCAGCAGCACAGGGATCCTACTCCATCACTAAAGTAGATAAACTTGCTTCTGCGGAAACATGGGTTACAACTACAAGTATTAATAGTGATAACTCCACTCCTGTAGATGGTTCAAAATCTATTAAATCTCAGGAAAATTTATTTGCGAATTCATTGACGTGGCAGACTGGTGCTGTCGGTTCTCAAACCATCACGGCTAACGGGACAGATCCTGTAAAGTTAAACCTTCACACAAATGAAACGATTGTTAATAGTGAACTAAGCAAGATGAGTGTACAAGTGAATGGTAAGTCTTATAAAGTAGTTGCTGCCGGGAATCTAGAAGGTGCTGCAAATCAGGTAACAATCAGTGCAAACGGTGAACTATCTTTCAGCAGTGATGTGCAGATTTCTTCAGGTGCTTCTGTAAAAGTTGATTACGTTACGAATCAGAAAGTCCAGGAGGGTACCTTAAAAGAAGGTGCTGCAACATATAGTCTTAGCAAGAAGAACCTCGCAGAAGATGGTTTTACAGTAAGTCTAGACGGCGGCGCTGGTGTCTCTATTTCCAACGTAACTGGTAATATCGGTACACTTGATGGTATTGGTGAAATTAACCTTGATACAGGGGTTATTACATTTAATGATGGTGTTGTTTCTGCTGATATGTCAATTCGTGTGAATTATAAGCAGGAATACACGAGCTTCTCAGCTGGTGCATACAACTCCACATCAGGCGCTTCACCAGTTACTGAGAATTTTTTAATTGAATCATCACAGTCATTAAATCAGGTGTTTTCAAGAGTAAATTCGAGTAAAGCCGGTATCTCTATGCTTTTAGATGAGACAACGGGTCAGCTTTCAGTCATGAAAAAAGAAACCGGTGATTACAATACGAGTGGAAATGATATTCAACTTGAAGGTGATTTGGCAGGTTTACTCAACCTTGATTCATCAACCGTTACACAAGGGTCTGATGCGGAGTTTACGATTAATGGACTTGCAACAACAAGGAAGTCCAACACGTTTACGATGAGTGGGGTTACTTTTACCCTGAAGCAGACGTTTGATGAAACTGAAACTCCGGCAGGTCTAACTGTAAATAACGATGGAAACCAAGTGTTTGATAACATTAAAGAATTTGTAGAAAATTATAATACACTAATCGGTGGTATTAGTCTAAAAACTTCTGAAGAACGTTATCGTTCATTCCAGCCATTGACAGACGAACAGCGTGGTGAAATGTCAGAGAAACAGCAGGAGCAGTGGGACGAAAAAGCGAAAAGCGGTTTAATCAGAAGAGACCCAATTCTGACTGGTGCACTTTCTTCTATGAGAAATGATTTTTATTCTCCTGTTACGAATTCTGATACTGATCCAATGATGAGACAGTTAGCTTCAATTGGTATTACAACCACCTCAAATTATATTGAAGGTGGTAAACTCGAAATCAACGAAGCAAAATTAAAAGCAGCAATTAATAATAATCCAGAAGCAATAGAAGCTATGTTTATTGGAGGTAATAACAATACAAATGACAGTGAAAAAGGAATCATCCACCGCTTACATGATACTGCAACTGAAACTATGGATCGTCTACGTACTAAAGCAGGGAATGAATTCTCCACATTACAAAATTATTCGCTTGGTAAAAGTATTGTAAATGTTGATGAACGAATTCAACGTTTTGAAGATCGTCTCATACAGGTGGAAGATCGTTATTGGGCTCAGTTCACAGCAATGGAAAAAGCGGTAAGTCAGGCAAATTCACAGGGTATGTATCTTATGAGTCAACTGGGCATGGGTGGTCAGTAATTGTACAAGGAGTGTTTTAAATGGTGAAAAACCCACAGCAGGCGTATGCAAACAATTCAGTAAATACAGCTT
The DNA here is from genome assembly GCF_034427455.1 of Jeotgalibacillus haloalkalitolerans. Taxonomy (NCBI): domain Bacteria; kingdom Bacillati; phylum Bacillota; class Bacilli; order Caryophanales; family Caryophanaceae; genus Jeotgalibacillus; species Jeotgalibacillus haloalkalitolerans. Next base: position 984,057 of record NZ_JAXQNN010000001.1, read on the forward strand.
CACCAGGCGAATTAACGTTAATGCTCTATAACGGTTGTCTTAAGTTCATTAAGCAGGCAGAGATTGCGATGGAGCAAAAAAATGTTGAACAAAAGAATATTAATATACAAAAAGCCCAAGCGATTTTAAGAGAACTGTCGATTACATTAAAAACAGATCAGGAGATCGGTAAAAACATGCTTGCTCTTTATGATTTTTTAATCAGCCGCCTGATTGAAGCAAATATTCAAAATAATATAGAGATCCTCACTGAAGTTAGTGGATTTGTTGCACAGTTCCGTGACACATGGAAAGAAGTAATCCAGACAAACAGAAAGCTTCAGCAAGTAGGTGCAGGCGGTAGAGTCTGATGTCATTAGCAATTTGTCACCGAATTACAAGAGAGTTATTTGATGTTGTGAACGAACAGGCTGATACCGAACGAGACGAAATCATTGAAAAAGTCACTTCTCTTTTAAATGAAAGGGAAGTGATTCTGGCGCAAGTTCAAAAACCGGTTACTCCTGAAGATGAAGTACTGGCACGGGAAATTATTCAGTGGAATAAAGTGATTGAAGCAGAACTTGCAAATATTAAACTGGATATACAGAAAAAGATTAAACAGACCGGTGATAAAAAACAAACCGCAGCGAAGTATAATAACCCGTATGCCAATGCTGAAGCTAAAGATGGCATTTATTACGATAAGCGGAATTGATGGGAGCAGGTTATATGGATATTGCGGCACCATCAATTGCACTCAGCACTTCTAGAGTTCAACAGGCCACTTCTTTCGCTTTAATGAAAGAGACAATGGATCACACACAGCAGGGAGCGAACTCATTGATTAGTATGATGAGTTCAGAAAGTACAAAGGCAGTTCAGCATGCTGCTCAGCCGCATTTAGGCAGTCATGTTGATGTGAGTGGTTGAGTGGAGGGCATCTCTTTGGGAGGTGTCTTTTTAGTTTGAAATTAGGTTAGAAGGCTGGCTTTCTTATCAGGACAACCTATGTGTGCCGATATGGCTGATACAGCATTCAGATGTGATGACGCATACCTCGATGCTCACTTTACCAACCTCAACCCGGGTGTGTCGCTACTTCAAACAGAATCATACATACGTCGATGGTTTCCATGCGCACCTGGGCAGTGTAGGTAGTGAAGGAAGGGACAGACCCTCCCTTCGCAAAGTGAAACTTTTATACCAAAAATCATTCACAAATAAGCCTTAATACCCGATAATAAGACTATACATATAGCAAGATGGGGGTTAATAATTTGAAGATTAAAGGGAAATTGATCACGTCGTATTTGGTTATTGCAGGACTTTTGATCCTGCTTGGGGTTGTAAGCGTGTTGTCTTTGAATCAGGTGAATGAGAATGGAAAAAGTATGTATGCGGATCAGCTTGTGCCGGTTTCGATTGTGGCGGATTTGACGAGGATGACGGAGAATACGCGTGTGCAGATGTCGAGTGCCGTGCTGCTTGAGAGTCCCCGTATGACACAGACTGCTGTGCAGAATATGGATCAGGTGGATACGCTTGTGGATATGTTATGGGCGACGAATCCGGGTCCTGTTATATCTGATTCTCTGACCAGTTTTGAAGAAAATTGGTCGGTATACAGGGAATCTGTGGAAAGGAATATTCCGATAATTGAGGCTGGAGATTATGATGAAGCTGCGCAGGGAATTGGTGCATCCGGTTCTGTTTTTGCGATGGCCCAGACGGATCTGATTGATATGAAGACCCGTAGTGTTGGGGTGGCGGATCAGCTGAATTTGGAAAATGAAGAGATTTTTGAAACGAATCAGTTAATCATTTTAGTCATCAGTGGTGCCGCTTTACTTGCCGCCATTGCAATCGGTATTTTTATGGGACGTGCAATCGGCAGTCCGCTGAAGCGCGTGGCATCACGCATGGAGCATGTATCCAACGGTGATCTGTCGCATGACACGCTCGTTTCTAAGCGAAAAGATGAAATCGGTACACTTGTTGCCGCGACAAATAAAATGCAGGAAGACCTGAAAACAGTGGTCAGTAAAATTGCTGCAGCAACTGAAAATGTGTCTGCTCAAAGCGAGGAGTTGACGCAATCTGCAAATGAAGTGCGTGAAGGCAGTCAGCAGATTGCGGTGACGATGCAGGAAATTGCTTCCGGAACTGAAGCACAGGCGACAAATGCCGGCTCACTTTCTGAAACAATGGAAGTATTTTCAGGGAAGATTCAGGATACGACACAGCAAAGTGAAAAGGTTTCGAATCGTTCACGCACCGTCATGACAAGTGCTGAAGAAGGATCACAGATGATGGAATCCTCCATTCAGCAGATGATAGTGATTGATCAGGTCATGACTGAAGCGGTTGGCAAAGTGCGAGGTCTTGATCATCAGACAAATGAAATATCAAAGCTTGTCGGTGTGATTCGTGAGATTGCCGAGCAGACCAACCTTTTAGCACTGAATGCAGCCATCGAAGCAGCACGTGCAGGTGAGCAGGGGAAAGGATTTGCAGTGGTGGCAGATGAAGTCCGTAAGCTTGCCGAGCAGGTAGCGAACTCTGTAAATGATATCACCGGTTTTGTAAATGGCATCCAGACTGAATCACGCAGCGTCGTCAGTTCACTTGAGCAGGGGTATGAAGAAGTCAATGAGGGAACGAAACAGATTGCGGTGACTGGTGAGCGATTCAATGAAATTAACGGATCAATCAGGGATATGATTCAGATGGTGGATCAGATTACGGATAACCTGCAGGATATTTCAAATGGCAGTCAGTCAATGAATGCCTCTGTTCAGGAGATTGCTTCTATATCACAGGAATCTGCAGCCGGTGTTGAAGAAGCTGCCGCATCGAGTGAGCAGTCACTTAGTACAATGGAGACGATTTCTGCGAGTGCAGAAGAGCTTGCAGGGCTTGCAGAAGAGCTGGCTGGTGAGGTAAGAAAGTTTAAGTTGAATGCATGATCAGGAATCCGGGGCTAGGGGGAGCTCCGGGTTTTTTATGTTTTTGCTGGATGACGTGTAGGGTAAATTGAGGTAGGTTCACGCCTTGTCGACGTAGCGATACACCTGGGTTGAGTGCTGTTCATATGCAATTGAAGTATGTTCCACTTTATTTGAGTGCGGTGCCCACCCTGTTGATGACTTTAAGAAACTAAAAGCCTGTTTCCTAAGTGAACGAATAGGATGAGGGAGTCGAACGTTGTATTTTAGCTGTCTACGTAGGTGAATTGGGCTGTGATGTAGCGATACACCCGGGGTGAGAGCAGTGATTTTCCTATTCACTGCGCTACACTCCTGTATCTGCGGCTGTTGATCTCCTTGTTCAGTGCTTATCACTCGCCGATTGTGACAGACAGCCACATTTTTTGTCGCAAAAGTCTGAAAATACATTCGACAAATCCTCCTATTTTCCTACAAATGGTATATAATAGAGCCATTACCAGCAGGAGGTGGAGTGATGGGTCTTTTTGAAAGATTGATGAAGGGTGCTGAGGAGTCAGCTGATACTGCTGAAGTCACAAGTTCATTTAGAGTGAGCCAGGAGCAGATTAATGAGCTCGGCGCTTTTGCTAAGACTGCACTTTGGACGTTGGATATTCAAACAGGACGCGTTACCAGCTGTACACGCAGTATTGAGGAAATTTCGGGTTATGCTGCAGAACTGTTTTTGTCTGATGAGCTGAAATGGGAGCACCTAATTCAAAAAGAATTCCATCAATTATACCTTGAAAAACAGAAGCTGCTGAAATCAGGTGAGCCGGTTCAGAGTGAATATCAGATTAAAGATAAAGAAGGAAATCTGCGCTGGATCAGTGATAAAGTGATTCCCGAGTTAAATGACGCGGGCGAACTGATTGGCATATACGGTGTGCTGATGGATATGACGGAAGAGAAAACGCGTGAAATAAAAGAGGCGTTTGATGCTGATCATGAAAAGCTGACGGGACTGCCAAATCAACAGAAATTGTTAAAAGATCTGGACGTAAAAATGAAATTGAGTCAGCCGTTTACAATTTTGACGCTGAAGCTTGACCGGATGACGCTTGTATCTGACGTGATTGGGCGGAAAACCGGTAAAAAAGCTGTTCAGAAAATGGCGGAGCTGCTGGACATTCTCAATGTCGAAAATGCACAAATCTATCATGTGAGGAAGAACGAGTTTATATTTTTATATCACAAAAAATTAAGTGATGAGGAGGCCGTCGAGCAATGCAAAAAGCTGATTGACGGTATTCAGTGCCCCATCATTATTGATAAGCTTGAACTTTACTTTACCGGATTTATCGGTGCAGCCGCCTTCCCGGAAGATGGAACGACTCCATCAGCACTGATTAAAAACGTACATAAAGCACTTTACTATGCGATAGAATCCGGTGTGAATTCATATATGATCCACTCGGAAAATATCAGCCTGGATACATATAAAAGAATTTCCATTGACCGGGATTTGTTTAGGGCAGTGAAAGAAAATCAGTTTGAGCTGAAATTCCAGCCGCTTGTTGAAATTGAGCGAAATATGATTATTGGCGCTGAGGCGTTAATCCGCTGGGATCATCCGGAATGGGGGGTGCTTTCGCCTGATGAATTTCTTGGGCTTGCTGAAAGCAACGGGCTGATCTCTGATATTGATAACTGGGTGCTGGAAGAAGTCTGCCGCAATCTGGATCTCTGGCGACGTCAGAAGGTGCCGCTCGTACCAATCTCTGTGAATCGTTCTGCAAAAAGTTTTCTACAGTTTGATACGCTTGAAAAAATGGTCACACCATTAAGAACTTATGACATTGATCCGGGACTCATCCACTTTGAACTGACAGAATCGTCACTTGTTGAAAATTATGACCGCGTGTCAGCTGTGATCAATCAGCTGAAAGATAGAGGATTCAAAGTGGCGCTCGATGACTTTGGTACCGGTTTTTCATCACTTTTTCATCTGAAGGAATTCCGAGTTCATACCCTTAAAATCGATAAGTCATTTATCGGCAGCCTCCTTGAAGAGCCTGAAAACATGGCCATCACCAGTGCGATTATCCAGATGGCCAAGGACCTTGAACTGAAGGTGACAGCGGAAGGCGTTGAGAATCCGGCGATATTAAAATGGCTGCTGGAACGCGGTTGCGACTACGTTCAGGGTTATTTATACAGTAAACCGATTGCACCAGAAAATATCCGCAAGCTGTTTGCCAGACGCATTTTAAAGCCATTATTCATTGGCGGGGCACATTCAATTGAAAACAGACGGACTTATTTCAGAATCAAGCTGCCATACAAAATGACAGGCGCCATGACAATCACCCAGCTTGCCGGTAAACCTTTATCCATTGGTAAAACACCAATTCTCATCGATAATGTTGGAGGTGGAGGGCTTTCATTTACAGGGAAAATGGAACTGCCCATTCGCCAGGATGTCATGATGAAATTTTATTTTGAAATCAATGGAAAACCATATGAAGTGACGGGACAGTGCAGACGAAAACATGAGGTGAAGGAAAAACTGTATCAGTATGGGGTGGAATTTATCATGAATGAAACTGCCCGTGACCAGTTGATCTCTGCACTGCACGAATTGCAGCTTCATGTAAGAAATCATCCTTACAATCCGCGATATCCACATTTTGAAGATGCGGACCATGAATATTTTCACTCAGGAAAATAGCCTTTCGGGGTTATTTTTTTGTTTAATCAGGAACTATTCAAGCTGCGCAAGGGTTGTATATCCAATCTAAAATCACTGGTATATCTTTATTTCTCAGAATCTTATAAATATTTGTCCAACTCCCTTTCACCGGTGTACAATGTACATACAAATGAAGTGTGTGGAAGGAGTGTGTCGTGTGAAATACCGTCAGTTAGGCAATACAGAACTCAGTTTGAGTGAATTAAGCTTTGGTACGTGGGCGATCGGTGGTGCATGGGGGAAGTCGGATGATCAGGAAGCGCTGCGTTCACTTCATTACGCGATTGACCGCGGTGTGAATTTTTTTGATACGGCTGATGTATACGGTGATGGCCACAGTGAGGAGCTTCTTGCTAAGGCAACGAAAGGTCAGGAATCGAGTATTCATATTGCGACAAAATTTTGCCGTGCCGGTGATATTCATGATCCGAAAACATATGAGATGCAGCAGGTGGAGGCTTATCTGGATGGGAGTCTGAAGCGTCTGGAGCGGGATCGTGTAGATTTGTATCAGATTCATTGCCCGCCAAAGGAAATTCTGGAGGATGGCAGCGTATTTGGTGTGCTGGATCAGCTGCAGGAAAAAGGGAAAATCCGTCATTATGGTGTGAGTGTGGAAACCGTTGAGGAAGGGCTTATCTGTCTGCAGCATCCAAATGTGAAAAGCCTGCAGGTGATTTTTAATATTTTCCGTCAAAAGCCATTAGAGGAGCTGTTTGTTGAAGCAAAGAAAAAGGGTGTAGGGATCATTACGCGTCTTCCGCTTGCGAGTGGTCTGTTAACGAATAAATTTTCGCTGGACCACGAGTTTGAAGAGGACGATCACCGCAGATTTAATGAAAACGGTGAACAGTTCAATGTTGGTGAAACATTTGCGGGGCTTGGTTTTAAAAAGGGTGTGGAGCTGACGAAAGAGCTTGAATGGATTGTTGAAGGCAGAGTCAATATGGCACGTGCTGCACTTCGTTTCATTTTAGATCAGGATGAAGTAACATGTGCGATTCCGGGCTTTAAAAATCAGTCTCAGATTGAAGAAAACCTGCAGGCACTGCACACGCCATCTTTTACAAAGCATGAGTTAAATCAGCTGCATGACTTTTATGCGAAAGAGGTTCATCCTCACATTCGCGGGGCATATTAAGGAAGCATCTGAGTGTGACACAACCCAGTTTTTACCGCAACCATTTCGACAAAAAATTAAAAAATCTTTTACGATTAAGAAGGAGAAAGCAAGGGTAGAGGAGAAATAGGTAGTATAGCTTTTAAGATTCAAAGGAGGAGTTCACATGTTGAATTATAATATCAGAGGCGAGAATATTGAGGTAACTCCAGCAATCCGCGAGTACGTGGAGAAAAAAATCGATAAGCTAGAGCGCTATTTCAACGATACACCTGATGCGAACGTGCATGTTAATCTAAAGGTGTATAACGATAAGCAGACAAAGGCGGAGGTTACAATCCCGATGCCAAGACTGACTCTTCGCGCTGAAGAGCGTCATGAAGATCTGTACGCAGCTGTTGACTTAATCCTAGACAAGCTTGAGCGTCAGATTCGTAAGCACAAAACAAAAGTAAATCGTAAATTCCGTGAAAAAACAAATGAGCCAGAGTTTTTCGCAACAACGGTTGACGCGGAAAACGGCATTGAAGAACTGGAGCCGGTGTCTGTCGGCGCAGATGATGGTGACGAAAGCGAATTCGACATTGTCCGCACAAAGACATTCAACCTGAAGCCAATGGACAGCGAAGAAGCTGTTCTTCAGATGAATATGCTCGGCCACAGCTTCTACGTCTTCACCGACGCTGACTCTAACGGTACAAATATCGTTTACAAGCGTAAAGACGGGAAGTATGGATTGATCGAAACTGAAGCTTGATTGATAAAAGGCGTCCTGCGGGGCGTCTTTTTTGGTTTTGCGGTGTAGCGAATGGCGGGCGACTGGTTGGCCGGTGGATCCGGACAACTTTGGCGGGGATTGCTGCAACTCCGGCGAGGATTGCGATAACTTCCCGGGTGTATCGCGACAACTCCGGCCGAAATTGCTACATCCTGAACGAAAACACAGACAACAAAGGAATTTTCCTCTTCATGCACTTCAATAACAGCCTTTCAGTTTCATAATTGCATGAAGAGTGTGTAGTGAAAGTCAAACAAAAATTTACATAAAAAATGACAGGAGGATTCACATGACAAATAAAGTTGCACTCATAACAGGCGCTTCAAGAGGTCTGGGAAAAAGTATGGCAGTAAAGCTGGCTGAAGCCGGTTTTAAAGTCGTGATCAATTACAACAGTAACCATGAGAAGGCTGAGGCAATCGTTCAGCAGATCAGAAATTCCGGTGGGGAGGCAGTCGCGATTTCAGCTGATGTTACCAGTGAAGAGGCAGTTAAGAAGCTGGTGGCTGATTCGCATGAAGCCTTTGGTCAGCCGATTGAGATTCTTGTGAATAATGCAACCGGTCCGCAGCCTGAGTTGTCCCTTGAAGAAGTCACGTGGGATGATTATCTGGACCAGCTTCACTTTACGGCAAAAGCACCGCTGCTTCTTTTAAAAGAAGTCATGCCTTCCATGAAGAAAAATCAGTGGGGCCGTGTGATTAATATTGGCAGTGAAGTTGTCGAACTGGGCAACCCTGAATTCTCAAATTATGTTACGGCGAAATCGGCCGTGATTGGGATGACCCGTTCCTGGGCAAATGAACTTGGGAAATATAATATCACTGTAAATGCTGTTCATCCTGGTTTTATACCAGTTGAACGTCACGGTGAAGTTACTGAGGAAAGTGCGAGCGGTTATTTGCGGGATGTGCCGTTGAACAGACTGGGGAAACCTGATGAGATCGCAAATATGGTCCGCTTTTTAGCGAGTAAGGAAGCCAGCTTTGTGACGGGGCAGAATATTAATGTGAATGGCGGGAAGACGTTTGGAGTGTAGATGGTAATGCTACGCGCTGGTCTGGAATTGCGAAAAACTTCCCGGGTGTATCGCTACACCATTGGAGTAGATACCTACTGCCCGGACGAAAACACAGACAACAATGGAGACTCTTTCTTCATGCACTTAGGTAACAGTCTTTTAGGTTCTTAAATGCATGAAGAGGGAGTGGTGAAACTAACTGGTGACGGAATATGACAACAGAAAAGTGGGATTGCTACACGCTGGACGGAAATAGCAACAACTTTCCGGGTGTATCGCTACAAGATCAAGCGAAATTACGACAAGACTAACCCGAAATCGCAACAACTTCCCGCCTGAAATCGCCTCCTTTTTGCGTTCTCACGCGCAAGTGTTACAATAATGGGTGATTATTTTAAAAAGGAAGTGCCGAAATGCAGGAAATTGGACGTAATGAACCGTGCCCATGCGGCAGCGGTAAGAAATATAAAAAATGCTGTGCAAATAAAGTAGTAAATATTGAAACCATTTTAGTGAAGGAGCAGATGGACCTTCAGCTTGGTTTCTTAAATGAAGCGATGGCGCCAAAGCAGTCTTCGTTTAAAAAGGATTATGAATATGTGCTTCAGGAAGTCCAGGAAGTGTTCAATGAGCCTCAATTCCTGACTGTATTCCTGACTTATCTTTTCGGGCTGCACGGTCAGCCGTCAAGCTGGGAGCAGTTCCTGGAGGAGCGTACGCCTTCAGTGGAGCGTCCACGCCTGAAAGAATTGCTTGAAAACTGGCAGAAGCCTAAACCGGTTGTGGCAGAAGTGACTGAAATGGAAGAGCTGACGCGTAAAGTGGTAATGAAGGACCTGATCACTGGCGAAACATATGAAGTGACGATTCCCGACTTCCATTCATGGGCACCGATTGATTACATGTTTACACTCCTTCTTCCGTTTGAAGATAAGTGGGTGCCATACGGATTTATGTTCCCGTCAGTATACACGAAAAGTGAAGCAGCTGGGCTGAAATCACGCGTGGAAAAGCTGGCTGAAGACCGCAGCGAGTGGGTTTCAACAGAAGGTGTCGTTGAAGTTATCCGCGCACTGGTTGGCCGTGAACAGGCTGAGGACAACGGTGAATGGATTGACCAGATGACAGCATCACTTTCATCTGATCAGCAAAAAGAAGCACTTCACGAGCTGAAAGCATTCTGGGATCAGCGTGATGAGGACCTTTCCCTATTCGCTTGCCATATCGCCTCAGCTTATTTTGCAGAACATGGGGCAAAAGTGAGAAAGCCCGCGACTTACCTTGCAACCTTCTCTTACTTAATGGCGCAGCATGCAACTGAGCTGCCGATGACGCAGAAAGAAGCAGGAGAAGCGTTTGACGTAACAGCTTCAAGCGTGTCTTCAGCAGCACGTAAGGTTGAAGAGTGGTTTGTTGGTGAGTTGGAGGAATTAAAGAAACAATCATAATTAGAGACGCCGAATGCTTTAATTTAAGCATCCGGCGTTTTTTGTTGAACGTGCCTTGATTGAAGGACATGTTTTTTTAATTGAAGGGGCTATGCTTGTCATCGAAGTAGCTATACACCCGGCTTGAAGTAGGTATGAGCTGCGTTGAGTGTCATGAAAATACAATTGAGTGACATCACAGCCTGATTTACCGTTTTCAGTAGACCCGGGACAGACCCGCTTCTACCCTTTTTGAATCAAAACTAGAATTTTCCCTCAATTTAGACTATAATAAAACGCATTGGTTCGCATTTCGAAATAAAAGGAGCATACATATATGACAACTGATTACTTATATCATCCATTTGCATCCCAGCGGAACACTGTATTTGCGAAGCGCGGGATGGTGGCGACGAGTCAGCCGCTTGCTGCGCAGGCAGGTCTTGAGATCTTGCAGCAGGGAGGCAATGCGATTGATGCGGCGATTGCGACCGCTGCAGCACTGACTGTTGTGGAGCCGACTTCTAACGGGATTGGCGGCGATGCGTTTGCGCTTGTGTGGACGAAAAACAAACTCCACGGTCTGAATGCAAGCGGTCCTGCACCGCAGTCTATTTCAATAGAAGAAATGAAGAAGCGCGGTTATGAGAAGATGCCTGTTTTTGGCGTGGAGCCGGTGACTGTGCCAGGTGTACCGGCTGCTTGGGCTGAGCTTTCTGAAAAGCACGGAAAGCTGCCTTTTGAAAAGCTCATGGCACCTGCGATCCGTTTAGCTGAAGAGGGGTATCCGGTGTCACCTATTCTCGGGAAGTACTGGAAGTCTGCTGCCGAGAAATTCAAGGAAATCTTCAAGGAAGATGTTTATAAACCATGGTTCGATACATTTACACCTGAGGGACGGGCGCCTGAAATTGGTGAGATGTGGTCTTCAAAGGGGCATGCTGAGACGTTAAAAGAAATTGCAGACACGAAAGCGGAGAGCTTTTACAGCGGGGAATTAGCTGATAAAATTGATGCTTATATGAAGGAGCACGGAGGATATTTATCAAAAGAGGACCTTGCAGCATTCAAGCCTGAGTGGGTTGAGCCTGTGTCAGTGAATTACCGCGGCTATGATGTGTGGGAAATCCCGCCGAACGGCCAGGGGATGATTGCCCTGATGGCGCTGAATATTGCACAGGGCTTTGAGTTTGATGAATTCCAGAGTGCGGATACATATCACAAGCAGATTGAAGCGATGAAGCTTGCGTTTACAGATGGAAAAGCGTTTATCACTGAGCCTGAGGATATGCCGATTTCAACAGAAGAGCTTTTATCAAAAGAATATGCGGACAAACGCCGTGAAGTAATCAGTGAAAAGGCGATGGATCCCGAGCCGATGGAGCTCCCAAAAGGCGGTACGGTTTATCTTGCAGCAGCAGATGATGAAGGAAATATGATTTCATATATTCAGAGTAACTATATGGGGTTCGGTTCAGGCGTAGTCGTGCCGGGAACCGGGATTGGGCTTCAGAACAGAGGGCATGATTTCAGTCTTGATGCTGAACATCCGAATGCACTGAAGCCGGGTAAACGGACGTATCATACGATTATTCCGGGATTCCTTACAAAAGACGGGGAAGCAGTCGGTCCGTTTGGCGTGATGGGTGGCTACATGCAGCCGCAGGGTCATTTTCAGGTCGCAGTGAATACAATTGATTTCCATTTGAATCCGCAGGCAGCGCTTGATGCGCCGAGATGGCAGTGGATGAATGGGAAAACAGTTCATGTGGAGCCGCATTTCCCGAACCATTTAGCGCAGGCGCTTGTGCGAAAAGGGCATACGATTCAGGTAACAACAGACGGTGGATCCTTCGGACGCGGACAGATCATCTGGCGCGATCCAGAGACTGGCGTGTTAAAAGGCGGGACAGAATCCCGTACAGACGGACAAATTGCAGCGTGGTGATGAATGTTGGCGAAGAATAAACAGGGCGGTCTGTTCATGGGATTTTTCAGAGTCGGCATCTTCGGCTTTGGGGGCGGACCGTCATCAATTCCACTCGTTCATAAAGAAGTGGTGGAACATTATAAATGGATGAGTGACGAAGAATTTTCAGATGTACTGGCGCTCGGCAATGCGATGCCGGGGCCGATTGCAACAAAAATGGCCGGCTATATCGGCTACCGTGTCGGCGGCGTGCTGGGTATGATCAATGCAGTGTTTGCAACAACTTTTCCATCTGTGGTTGCGATGATTGTCATGCTGATGGCGTTGAACGCGTACCGTGACGTCGCCTGGGTGAATGGTATGTCGCAGGCAGTGGTGCCGGTAGTCGGCGTGATGCTTGCCGTGCTGACCTGGGACTTTGTAAAGAAATCTAAAAGTGCGCTTGGCTGGGGCAGTGCGATTGCGCTGATTCTCGGAAGCTTTGTGCTGCTTGAAATGGCAGGGCTGCACCCGGCGATTTTAATTCTCGGCATTCTGTTGTATGCACTGCTGTTTGGTGGAAAGCGGGGTGCTAAGCAATGATCTATTGGGAAATCTTTTTAGCATTTTTTATACCGGGTATTCTCGGTTACGGCGGGGGTCCAGCTTCAATTCCACTTGTTGAAAATGAAGTGGTGGACCGCTATGGCTGGATGACCACACAGGAATTCTCAGAAGTGCTCGCACTCGGGAACTCTCTTCCGGGCCCGATTGCAACAAAAATGGCCGGTTATATCGGCTATGCAGAAGGCGGAATTTTAGGAGCAGGTGTTGCACTCTTCGCAACGATCGCCCCTTCGTTAATTCTGATGATTGTCCTTCTTGGGCTGATTATGAAGTATAAGGATTCTCCGCGTGTGAAAAAAATGTCCACACTCGTGCGCCCGACGATTGCAGTGCTTTTAGGTGTGATGACATGGGGATTTTTCGCGGATGCGATTGAAGCAACAGGGACTGTGCAGACTGTTGTACTGGCGGCGATCAGCTTTGTTTTGCTGGAACGTTTTAAGGTGCACCCTGCATTTGTCATTGCCGGGGCGCTGGTTTACGGAGCGGTTTTCTTAGGGTAAATAAAAGCATCTTGATATGAGGGAGTGCTGAAAATGACGTATTCAATCGTGGGTTATGATCCTGTAGAAAAAGAATGGGGCGTAGCAACGCAATCAAAATTCCTGGCAGTAGGGGCTGTTGTGCCGCATGCGGTTGCGGGTGTAGGGGCAGTAGCGACACAGTCCTATGCAAACACAACCTACGGGCCGGAAGCGATGACTTATATTATGGCAGGGAAAACAGCTGAAGAAACAATTGAGCTTTTAACAAAAGAAGATGAAGACCGCGTGTACAGACAGGTCGGCATTATTGATAACCAGGGGAATGCCGCTACATATACAGGTGAGCAGTGCTATGACTGGGCCGGCGGGATGACCGGAAAGCATTTTGCCGTGCAGGGGAATATTCTGGTCGAAGGTACCGTTGAATCAATGGCGCGCGCTTATGAAAATGCAGAGGGACAGCCACTCGCCGACAGACTGCTGGCAGCACTTGCAGCAGGTCAGGCTGCCGGAGGGGACTCGCGCGGTCAGCAATCGGCTGCACTGCTGGTTGTAAAAGATAAGGGGGGCTATGGCGGCTTTAATGACCGCTATATCGATCTGCGTGTAGATGATCATACAACGCCTGTTGATGAACTGATCCGGATCTACCGCCTGCACCAGCTCTACTTTGCACCAGCTAAAAAAGAATACATCGTAGCGATCGAAGACGAAGTCGAAAAGAAGCTTGAACTCCAGCTCGTGCGTCACGGCTATCTGAAAGAGGGCATGTCCATTCACAAAGCACTGCGCAACTATCTGCATACAGAAAACTTTGAAATGCGTGAGCAGGCAGAAGGGTATGTGGACATGGAAGTCGTGGAATATATGGAACGGACGTAAACCGGGCGGAGGCCCGGTTTTTTTGTTGTGTAAAAGAGGGGGGAGGATGACGGTTTTTTTACTGAAGTTGTTGCGATTCTGTTTCTGGATGTCGCGATACACAATGTGAGTTGTCACAATCCGCGACCAGGATGCAGCAATCACCCACTTAGGATGTAGTATTCTCACACTAAATCACAGCACCACACCCACTTGATGCCCTTAAGAAACTAAAAGCTTGTTACTCAAGTGCATGCAGGGCATGGTGTAGTGCAAGGGCGTAGATGTCGCTATTCTGGTCAAAGTTGTAACATTGCGGCTTGGAGTTGTCGCGATACACCAGGGAGGTTGCACCATTCCACCGCCAGGATGTCGCAGTTCCCTCTCGACTTGTCTCCATCTCCAACCCAGTCTGCAAGACGCTAACACAATCCCCCCATTTCTTGTATATCCCCCCTGTAAGTGATAAGATAATTAGGTGTATATGTAGGTTTAGCGTAAACGTAACAGGGGTATAATCTCTGTTTGCGATGTGAATAGCAAGGACGGTTTTTCCGCCCGTTATATAAAGGAGCGTTAACATGTCTGGAATTTTGAATAAAATTTTTGATGGTAATAAGCGTGATGTGAAACGTTTTGATAAAGTAGCTGACCAGGTAATGGCAAAAGCGGGCAGCATTGAACAGCTTTCTGATGAGCAGCTGCGCGCAAAAACGGATGAATTCAAACAGCGTTATCAGCAGGGTGAATCACTTGATGATTTGATGCCTGAAGCGTTTGCTGTTGTAAAAGAAGGCGCAAAACGTGTGCTTGGTCTTGATCCATACCGTGTTCAGATGATGGGTGCTGCAGCACTTCACGAAGGTAACATTGCAGAAATGAAAACCGGTGAAGGTAAAACGCTGACGTCTACCATGCCTGTTTATCTAAATGCGATCACTGGTAAAGGAGTGCATGTTGTTACAGTCAACGAATACCTTGCCAGCCGTGATGCTGATGAAATGGGACAGCTTTACAACTTCCTTGGGCTGACGGTCGGATTAAATTTAAATAGCATGGACAAAGATGAGAAGCGTGAAGCTTATTTAGCGGATATCACATACAGCACAAACAATGAGCTTGGCTTTGATTATCTGCGTGATAATATGGTGCTTTATAAAGAGCAGAAGGTTCAGCGTCCGCTGCATTTTGCTGTAATTGATGAAGTTGACTCGATTTTAATTGATGAAGCGAGAACACCGCTGATTATCTCGGGTCAGGCTCAGAAGAACACGCAGCTTTATATTCAGACAAATGCATTTGTACGTAACCTCAGAATTGACGAGGATTACACATATGATGAAAAAACGAAGGGTGTACAGCTGACTGAGGACGGGATTACAAAAGCAGAGAAAGCGTTCCGCATTGATAACCTGTTTGACTATGCGCATGTCACACTGAATCACCATATTAATCAGTCATTAAAAGCACATGCTTCCATGAAACGTGACTTTGATTATGTCGTGGAAGAAGGAAAAGTGGTCATCGTTGACCAGTTTACGGGCCGTCTAATGAAAGGGCGCCGTTACAGTGATGGTCTTCACCAGGCAATTGAAGCGAAAGAAGGTCTTGAGATTCAGAATGAGTCGATGACTATGGCTTCAATTACTTTCCAGAACTACTTCCGCCGTTATGAAAAGCTGTCAGGGATGACCGGTACAGCGAAAACTGAGGAAGAGGAATTCCGCAACATTTATAATATGAGAGTTGTTGTGATCCCGACGAACCGTGAAATCGTGCGTGATGACAAAGCTGATCTGATTTATGCTTCTGTAAAAGGAAAGTATATGGCAGCGATTGAGGATATTGCCGAGCGTCATGGAAAGGGCCAGCCGGTGCTTGTTGGTACAGTGGCGATTGAAACGTCAGAATTGATCGCAAGTGAACTGAAGAAAAAAGGCATTCCGCACAACGTATTGAATGCGAAAAACCATGGCAGTGAAGCACAGATCATTACAGATGCCGGTAAACGCGGAGCAGTTACGATTGCGACGAACATGGCCGGACGTGGTACAGATATCAAGCTTGGTGATGGTGTAAAAGAGCTTGGCGGACTTGCCGTAATTGGTACAGAGCGCCATGAATCACGCCGTATTGATAATCAGCTTCGCGGACGTTCAGGACGTCAGGGAGACCCTGGTGTTACTCAGTTCTATCTTTCAATGGAAGATGACCTGATGCGCCGCTTCGGTTCTGACAATATGAAAAATATGATGTCACGCCTTGGAATGGACGATTCACAGCCAATCCAGAGTAAAATGGTGTCACGTGCAGTAGAGTCTGCACAAAAACGTGTTGAAGGTAACAACTTTGACGCACGTAAGCAGCTTCTGCAGTATGATGATGTTCTTCGTCAGCAGCGTGAAGTCATTTATACAGACCGTGACGAGATTCTTGAATCAGAAAACCTTCGCCACATTGTTGATAAAATGGTTGAATCAACTGTTTACGATGCAGTGGATGCACATGCACCGATGGTTGAAGAGACAAGCAAGTGGGATCTGAAAGGTCTTGAGCACTTCATCTTTGCAAATCTGCTGCCTGAAAATGTGATCACTGCTGAAACGCTTGAAGGTAAATCCAATGACGAGATGAAATCTCTCATCATGGAAGAAGTCACAAAGCGTTATGATGAGCGTGAAGCTGAGCTTGGCGAAAGAATGCGCGAATTTGAAAAAGTCGTTCTTCTCCGCTCACTTGATACGAAATGGATTGACCATATTGATGCAATGGATCAGCTGCGCCAGGGTATTCACCTGCGTGCATACGGTCAGATCGATCCACTGCGTGAGTATCAAAACGAAGGCTTCGCTATGTTCGAAACGATGCAGCAATCTGTAAATGAAGAAGTTACAAAATACGTGATGAAAGCTGAAATCCGCAGCAACATCGAACGCCAGGAAGTTGCAAAAGGCCAGGCAGTCAATCCAAAAGAAGACGGCGGGACAAAGAAAAAAGTCCAGCCGGTACGTAAGGAAAGCAACGTCGGCCGCAACGACCCATGCCCATGCGGCAGCGGTAAGAAATATAAGAACTGTCATGGTGTTTAAGTGAATATATCTCAGTTATAACTGGCTGATGATTGGAGCTCCAGGGGGACGCTTTCCTGGATGAGCCGTTTTCTGGCTCCATTAGACCTCCTCGGCTTCGCCTGTGGGGTCTCAGCTTCCAACTAATCGTCCTGGAGTCGCCCCCTTCCGCACCAATAATCAGCTGTGCAGGTATAAACATTTGTGTTATCAAATTCGTAAACACGTCACCTCTGAACATTCTCAGTCCCTAATAACTGAGTTTTGTCTCAGTGTTTAATGCAGATGAATTTATTGAATGCTTTCAAATATTATAAAGTAAACATAGCTTGTGATTGGAGTGTGGGACGGAGACTCCCGCCCCAGGAAAGGACAGGTGAGATCCCGCAAGGCGCAGCCTGAGGAAGCTCACCGTCCGGGGGCAGGAAAGCGCAGTCCCACACGGAAAGCACAAGCGGTTTTGAAAACAAAAACAACTCAACAATAAGGTGGAACTCAAATGGAATTATCAGATGTAAGAAACGAGCTCGAAAAAACAGCCAGAGTTCTGGCGGACTTCAGGGGGTCTCTTTGACTTAGAAAACAAAGAGGCACGACTAGCTGAAATTGATGAAATCATGGTCGAACCAACTTTCTGGGATGACCAGCAAAAAGCGCAAGGCATCATTAACGAACAAAACGGCTTAAAAGATGTGGTGAACGGTTACCATAACCTTGTGGAAACACAGGAAAACCTTGAAGTCACACATGAGCTTTTAAAAGAAGAGCCGGACGAAGAAATGCACGCTGAAATGGTATCTGAACTTGAAACTTTCCGCAAAACGCTGGATGAATTTGAGCTGCAGCTGCTGTTGAGCGAACCGTATGATAAAAATAATGCGATCCTTGAATTACATCCGGGTGCCGGTGGAACAGAGTCTCAGGACTGGGGTTCAATGCTGCTGCGTATGTATCAGCGCTGGGGAGAAAAGCGTGGCTACAAAGTGGAAACACTTGATTACCTGCCTGGAGATGAAGCGGGAATCAAATCTGTTACGCTTCTATTTAAAGGTCATAACGCGTATGGCTACTTAAAAGCGGAAAAAGGCGTACACCGTCTTGTCCGTATTTCACCGTTTGATTCTTCAGGCCGTCGTCACACGTCGTTTGTGTCATGTGATATCATGCCTGAATTCAATGATGAAATTGAAATCGAGATCCGTACAGAAGACCTGAAAATTGATACGTACCGTGCAAGTGGCGCCGGCGGTCAGCACATTAATACCACTGACTCTGCCGTGCGGATTACGCATATTCCAACCGGCTCTGTTGTATCATGTCAGTCTGAACGTTCACAGATCAAAAACCGTGAATCTGCGATGAAAATGCTGAAATCCAAGCTGTATCAGCTGAAGATTGAAGAGCAGGAGCAAAAGCTTGCCGATATCCGCGGCGAACAAAAAGAGATCGGCTGGGGAAGCCAGATCCGCTCATACGTTTTCCATCCGTATTCAATGGTAAAAGATCACCGAACGAGTACTGAATCAGGTAACGTACAGGGCGTGATGGACGGAGATATTGATCCGTTTATCAATTCTTATCTACGTTCAAGAATCAATAACTAATGAGTGAGATCCGCTGCCTGAGTGCAGCGGATTTTTTTGTGGGTGAATATGACAAAACTATGGTGCGATTGCTACATTCTGAGTGTGAACACCTACAAGCTTCCGGGTGTATCGCTGCACACTGGAGCCCAATTGCTACATCCCGGACTAAAACATCGACAATCAGCCCGCGCACCGCCATATTCAATCAAACCTTATACCCTTCACCGCACTAACGCTCTAGCATGACAATATTCACAGAAATGTCGCTACATGCTATACTCTCTAGCGTTGTAAACTTGTATATAGAAAGGATGACTGTTGATGGGTAAGCAAAATCGCCGTGGTCAGAGTGAGCCGAAACGCTGGCATGGTGCAATTGACTATTTTTATGTGATCATCGGGGCATTATTTGTCGCGATTTCTTTTAATGTATTCCTCCTACCAAATGCGGTGGCATCCGGTGGAACAAGCGGGATCAGTACGATTTTAAACGGATTGTTTGAATGGCGTCCTGCGATTGTGCAGTATGCTTTTAATATTCCACTGTTTATTGCTGGTGTTATTTTACTCGGTAAAAACTTTGGATTGAAGTCGTTTGTGGGAACACTTGCGCTGCCTGGATGGGTATTTTTAACGGAGAATTGGGCACCATGGACAGAGGACCCTTTACTTGGCGCATTATTTGGCGGAATTGGTGTTGGAATTGGTTTAGGAATTGTATTTAGAGGTAAAGCATCTACAGGCGGAACGGATCTGGCTGCGCAGATTATACATAAGTACAGCGGCCTTGGTCTCGGGACGAGTATTGCACTCATTGATGGATTGATTGTGCTCAGTTCAGCAGTTGTCTTCAGTATTGAACAGGGTTTATATGCACTGATCGCGCTTTATGTAACAAGTAAAACGATTGATCTCGTGCAGGTCGGCTGGCAGCGCTCGAAGATGGTTCATATTATTACGAATCGTCAGGAAGAGATCAGTCAGGCTATATTTGATGAAGTGGACAGAGGTGTGACAAAGCTGTCAGCGTATGGAGGATACACAGATCGTGAACGTCCGATTCTCATGTGTGTCATTGATCAGACGGAATTTACAAAACTGAAAAATGTAGTAAAAAAGATCGATCCGAAGGCTTTTGTTATTGTAAATGACGCATCGGAAGTTTTAGGTGAAGGATTTAAAAGAGAGTAAATTGTTATTTTAAGAAAAGATTTGACATAATTTTAAAAACGAGGTGGATATTGATGAAAAAATGGTGGTTAGGTGTGGCGCTGGGATCAGCAGTATTACTGGGTGCATGTGGCGGCGGAGAAGAAGAGGCTGCAGATACCGGCTCTTCAGCTGGAGAAATGGATCCTGAAGAAATTTATATTGGGAACTGCTCAGGCTGTCACGGGGATAATCTTGAAGGTGCAAGCGGTCCAAACCTGCAGGAAGTGGGCTCCAGACTGAGTCAGGATGAAATTCTTCAGGTTATTCAGCAGGGTCAGGGTGGTATGCCTCCTAATATCATTGAAGGTGAAGAAGCAGAAGTCGTGGCAGAATGGCTCTCTGAAAAGCAATAAAATACATTCTTTTTAAAACATCTTTTACCATCACGGTAAAAGATGTTTTTTATATTTCATTAACGAAATGAAACTGTAATATAATTGTCGTTAACAAAATTCGCGTGAATGATATAATGTTCTTGTGCCAAAAATCGACTAGCCTTGATAATTAGCTATTTATTCCTATTATCTTGCGTGTTGAGGGCATGTACACCAGTCAGCCAGAAACAGTCATCATGGAAATTTAAAGATAAGGTGCGTATTTTTAATGATACAAATGAATGAAGTATACAAAAAGTACCCGAACGGTATCATGGCTGCAAACGGTTTTGATGTGAAGATTCAGTCCGGAGAGTTCGTCTATGTAGTCGGACCGAGTGGAGCTGGTAAATCTACATTTATCAAAATGATGTACCGTGAAGAAAAGCCGACAAAAGGTACGATTATGGTGAACGGAATCGATATTGCGAAACTGAAGCGCAAGCGTGTGCCGTATTTACGCAGAAATATCGGGGTTGTATTCCAGGATTTCAAACTCCTGAATAAACTCACCGTCTATGAAAATATTGCTTTTGCTTTAGAGGTAATTGAGGAACAGCCAAAGGTTATCAAACAGAAAGTTATGGAAGTGTTAGATCTGGTTGGATTGAAACACAAAGCCCGCATGATGCCCGATGAGCTTTCCGGAGGGGAACAACAGCGAGTTTCTATCGCACGCTCAATCGTAAATTCACCAAAAGTGGTGATCGCCGATGAGCCGACAGGAAACCTTGATCCGGAGACTTCATGGGAAATTATGAACTTGTTTGAAGAAATTAATTCACGCGGCACAACAATTATTATGGCTACGCATAACCGTGAAATAGTTAACACGATCCGCCACCGTGTCATTGCCATTGAAAATGGTGTAATTGTCCGTGACGAACAGCGGGGGGACTACGGTTATGAAAGCTAGGACGCTAACAAGACACTTCAGGGAAAGCTTCAAGAGTCTTGCGAGAAACGGATGGATGACATTTGCATCTGTCAGTGCAGTAACAGTCACATTATTACTTGTTGGTGTATTCACAGCACTTATGCTGAATATGAATAAAGCCGCAGATGATATAGAAAACGATGTTGAAATGAATGTCTATGTCGAGCTTGAAGCAGACGAGCAGGCAGTTGCATCGTTAGAGCAGGAAATAGAACAGCTCTCCGGAGTTGAATCAATCGATTACTCAACAAAAGAAGAAGAACTATCCGGCCTGATCGACAGCTTTGGTGAGGAGATGGCGTTATTCGAACAGAACAACCCGCTCCGTGATAAGTTTGTTGTAAAAGCTATAGACCCGAGACAAACTGAACGTCTTGCTTCCCAGATCGGCACACTTGAGAATACACACTCTGTCGAATATGGTGAAGGGAAAATCGACAGGCTGTTCAGCATACTTGAAGTCAGCAGAAATGTCGGCGCCGTTTTGATCTTCGGTTTACTGTTTACCGCAATGTTCCTGATTTCAAACACAATTAAGATCACAATTGTTGCGAGAAGAACAGAAATTGAGATTATGAAACTGGTTGGCGCATCTAACTGGTTTGTCAGAATTCCATTTATACTCGAAGGAATCTGGCTTGGTATCATCGGTTCAATCCTGCCGATTGCAGCCGTTTCATTTCTTTACTACAACGTCTATGAATATATGGAACCGCGGCTTGAAGATTCATTTATCCAGATCCTTGAGTTTTCACCGTTTATCTATCAGATTAACGCATTAATTTTACTGATGGGCGTCGTAATTGGCGTATGGGGAAGCTTTATGTCCGTCAGAAAGTTCCTGCGCGTATAACTTAAAGAGAAAAATATAGAGAAATGCTAGATTCGAAGGGAGAACAAATTTGTGAAAAAGTCATTCGTCAGCCTGTCATTGGCAGCAGCACTTATTGCAGGGAGCTTTCCTGTAATCAACACAGCATCTGCTGAGTCATTAGATAGCTTAAAAGAAGAACGTTCATCAATCGAGAGCCAGCGTGAAGAAATCAGCGGTGAGATCAGTACAACAAATAACCGCATTGAAGAGATTGTAGCAGAGCAGGCAAAAGTTACTGATGAAATTAAAAAGCTTGATAGCGAAATTGAAGATACAACTAATAAAATCAATGCAGTTTCAGGTGAAATTGATGAAACAAACGCTCAGATCGAAAAGCTTCGCGGAGAAATTGAAGAGCTGAAGAAAAAGATTGAAGAGCGTACAGCACTGCTTGAAGAGCGTGCACGTGCAATCCAGTTAACAGGCGGTTCAGTGAACTACATTGATGTACTGCTTGGCGCTGAAAACTTCGGAGATTTCATTGACCGGTTCTCAGCAGTAAATACACTCGTAGATGCTGATCGTAAAATCATGGAAGAACAGCAAAGAGATAAAGAATCTCTTGAACAAAAAGAAGCTGAAGTGCAGCAGCAGCTTGAAGAGCTTGAAGCACAAAAAGCAGAGCTTGACGGCTTAAAGGCTGACCTTGATGCTCAAAAAGCTGACAAAGACGCACTAATGGCTGACCTTGAAGCGAAACAGGGTGAACTTGAAGACGAGAAGTCTAAGCTTCAGGAAGAAGACAGTGAACTGAAGGAACTTGCAGCGGACGTTGAAAATCAGATTGTAGCTGAACAGGAACGTCTTGCTGAACTGGCTCGTCAAAAAGAAATTGAGCGTCAGAAAGAACTTGAAAGACAAGCAGAAGCAGAGAGACAGGCTGAAGCTGAAAGACAGGCAGCTGCTGAACAACAGGCAGAAGAGCAGGCTGCATCTTCTCAGACAAGCACTGCAGCAAGCAGCTCAAGTAGCGCAAGCAGTTCTCCACAGCCAAGTGCACCACAAGCCTCAGCTCCGGTTTCTGGAGGTACCTGGACAACACCTGCAAGCGGAAGCATCACAACTGAGTTTGGCTGGGATATTCTAAATGGAAACACGCGTTACCATTATGGAATTGATGTAGCAAACGGTACAGGTTCTGCAATTGTTGCAGCAGCTGATGGTTATGTTGTTAAAGCTGCAGGCGGTGAAAATGGCGGTTATGGTAACATGATCATCATGACACACAGTGTAAACGGACAGACTTTCACAACTGTATATGCTCACCTTAGCAGCATTGCAGTATCAAACAATCAGTTTATCGAAAAAGGCCAGTATATCGGTGGCATGGGTAACACAGGATTCTCATTCGGGTCTCACCTTCACTTTGAGCTTCACGAGGGTGCATGGAACGGATCTAAGTCAAACGCTGTTAACCCGCGTAAATATATCTCATTCTAATCTAGCAGACTCCCAGACTTCGGTTTGGGAGTTTTTATATTTTGGCTTTGTTTAAGGTGGCTGATGATCTCCACTTCAGGGGACGCTTTCCGCGGCCGGGCGGTGAGCCCGCAGGCTTCGCCGTGCTTGGTCTCACCTGTCCCTTCCTGCCACAGGAGTCGCCCCTTACGTTCCAATCACCAGCTGTGCAAAAACAACAATGGACTTTAAAAAAGTATGTATAAAAGTTAAATGATGCTTTTCACGCTTTACTGATAATTCCGTATTCCCCTTAAAAAATTCACATTTCTACTTTCATCTCTAATCGCATCATCCTGTCATGATCCCCAACCTGCTTCATATACTTCCCCGGAGGAGGGACAGTATATGATGGTTCAGAAAATGAGATTGGCCGGGTGGACATTTGCTGTATTGTGTTGTGCGAGCATTTTTTTTCTGATCAGTGCAGAGCCGGTTCCAAGCGAGCCTGTAATGAAACCGGAACTCCAGGATGCACCGGAATTTACACTCATCATGCAGGACGGATCTGAGCTTTCAAAGAAGGATGTCCAGGGAGAGCCGCTCATTCTTAATTTCTGGACAAGCTGGTGCCCGCCATGTATTGAAGAAATGCCTGAACTGAAGACATTTTCATCTGAACATCCTGACATTAAACTGATTGGCGTCAATTTAACAAAAGAAGAATTCAACCTGAAAAATGTGTCAGACTTTATAAAAAAGCACGAAATCACTTTCCCAATCGCACTGGATGAATCCGGCAGCATGCAGCAGGATTTCCGGGTTTTTACGATTCCAATTACAGTGATCATAACCCCTGACGGAAAAATATATGAAACATTTTTTGGACCTGTTACTGCCATTCAGCTTGAAAAGAGCATGGAGGCGCTTCTAAGTGAAACAAATGCTTCATAACGTGTATCAGAGAGGGGGAAGCAGGTGAGAAGAGCACTTATGATCCTGATATGTATGGTACTTGGAGCTGGCGTTTATTACAGTGCAGAGCGGTGGATCGTGAAGAGGGCGCCGGAAGAGGTATCTGTTGAAATGTCCAAAATTGAAAAAGCACAGCAGATGATTCAGGACAGTTATGTTGAAAAGGTGGATGAAAATCTGCTGCTTGACGGTGCGTTAAAAGGAATGGTCGCAGCGCTTGGGGATCCATATTCAGTCTATATGGATGAACAGACCTCAAAGCAGTTCCACGATTCGCTTGATTCATCATTCAGCGGAATTGGTGCAGAAATTACGCAGCAGGAAGGTGAGTTCATCATTGTTGCGCCGCTCAAAGGATCGCCGGCTGAAAAAGCAGGGTTAAAGCCGAATGATGTGATCACGCTTGTAGACAATGAAGAAATTGACGGACTGACAATTTATGATCTGACATCAAAAATCAGAGGCCCTAAAGGCAGCCGCGTGCAGCTTGGTATTAAAAGAGGAGAGGCTGAAAAATCCTTAACCATTAATGTGGTGCGTGATGATATTCCTGTTGAAACGGTTTCCCATCAGCTTTATGAACGTGACGGGGCAAAGGCCGGATACATAGAAATTAAAACGTTCGGTGAGGGGACCGGTAAAGATGTGAAAGCAGCACTTGATGATCTTGAAAAAGAAGACCTGTCCGGATTAATCATTGATGTAAGAGGCAATCCGGGGGGATTACTGTCAAGTGTTGAGGAAGTGCTGGGCAATTTCTTAACAGATAAAAAACCATTTATGTATGTGGAAGAACGCTCAGGAAAACGGGAAGCACTAACCTCGGGATCTAAAGACAAAAAAGAATATCCGATTGTCGTGCTGATTAATGAAGGCAGTGCATCTGCTTCAGAAATTCTTGCAGCTGCGATGTATGAGGTTGAAGGCTATACACTGATTGGTACAAAGTCATTTGGAAAAGGAACCGTTCAGCAGTCACTTGAACTCGGTGACGGCAGCCAGATGAAGCTGACGGTATCAAAGTGGCTGACCCCTGATAAACGCTGGATTCACCGTAAGGGTATTCAGCCAACTTTAGAAGTCGTCCAGCCGGAGATTTTCGAATTATCTCCTGTTCAGTCTTCTATTGTGCTGAAAAAAGGCATGAATGATGAAAGGGTCGCTTCCCTTCAAAGGCTGTTAGATGGTCTCGGATATGAAGTTGACCGGACAGATGGCTACTTCAGTGCACAGACTGAAAAAGCCATTACTGAATTCCAGAAAAAATCCCGCCTGAAAGAAACAGGTGAAGTCAATACTTCTACACTGAAAAAGCTTGAATCGACGCTGGAGCTATACAAAAAGAATCCAAATCATGATCATCAGCTGCAATCAGCAATCGAGTTTATTGCACGCCATTAAACATTTCGCCCGGGGACGGCATAAATACGCTGTCCCCGGGCGAAATTCCTATACTGTGATTCCCTCAGGTCTGATACAATAAATACAAGAATTTGTTATCGACCGGGGGGATCGTATGTTCAATGAATGGTTAAGTGAATTGCCGGGTGCGCTTTTAGGACTGTTAAATCCGGTGCTGCTGATCGGAATCATCGCAGCAATTGTTGCAGGAACTGTAAGATTGAAAAGGGAACGCCGTGATGTCAGAACAGCGGTCAAGCCGTGGTACATAGAATTGCTCAGTTTTTTCGGCGTTTCTTTAGCATTTGGACTTGTGTTGTCAGCAGTGATCAGCGGAGCGGGAATCGTTGTTGATCTCTTCTGGATTTATGCAGTCAGTCTGGCCATGATTCTATTTACAATCATTGGTCAGTTCAGGCTTTTATCTGCAGGCTTTATGTTTCCGCTTGTATTTGTTGCGATTATCGGGCTTGACTACTTTAACGTGACACTACCGGAGCTTGTTCCGGCACTGCCTGATGCTTTTATCGCTGCAGGCATTGTAATGGGATTATTGCTGATTGCTGAAGGGCTGATGATTCAGCTGAATGCTGTCAAACAGACTTCACCAAGGGTAATCAGAACGCCGCGCGGCATGAAGGCAGGCGCATTTTTCACTAAAAGAATCTGGCTGGTACCACTGCTCATCCCGGTTCCAACAGGATTGATTAATGAAGCCGGCTGGTGGCCGCTCATTGGTGCAGGGGATACATTTTCACTTTTCATCTTCCCGGCTGTACTCGGCTATCAGTTAACGGTCGTACATGACCTGCCGAAAAATATTTTAAAATCAAACGGCGCACAGGTTGTGTGGCTTGGCTTCTTATCAGCTGTCATTGCAGCAGGTACACTCTGGGCACCATATCTGATCTTTGTGTCATTCGGAATTGCTTTTGCAGGACGATTATTCATTCTGCTCAAAACACGTGCCGTTTGCAGAAAATCCGGTTATCACTTCCTGAACGGAGATAAAGGCGTCATGATCATTGATGTGCTCCCGGGCACTCCGGCTGCAAAAATGGGACTGATGCGCGGAGAAATGGTTCATAAAGTAAACGGCCTGGTTGTCAGAAACGAACGTGAATTTTATGAAGCGATTCAGAAGAGCCGTGCCCATTGTAAGCTTGAAGTGTTCAACCATGCCGGAGAAGTGCGCTACACGCAGGCAGCTTTGTATGAAGGACAGCATCATCAGCTTGGATGTATTTTAATTGAAGACCGCAAACGTGAAACAGCCTGAGAGATCGGGCTGTTTTTTTTGACTGGCGTTCGGTGGGGCGGGCATGGCTGGGCTGGGTGGTTGAATAAATTAAAAGGTGATTGAATGAACAGGATTGGTGATGGATAAAAGTTGAAAGGTGTAAGAATCAACTTCATGTAAAGCGGCTCAGGCTGAATTAACCATGGAGCTGATTGATAAAAGTAAAAGGTGATAGATTAACGCCAATAGATGAGTGAATAAAATAAATTCCTCCCCGGACCAATCATTCAGCAAAAATTTCACATACAATGTATTGTACTTTACACACTGTGAATGCTACTATTAGCTAAAAATAACGGGGTGAGCTCATGGGGATTCATCATTATTTCAAAAGTCTATCTGATATGGAAAAGCTTTATCGTTGTCCCGGCAAGTTTAAATATAACGAACATACAGTGGCAGCCCATTCATTTAAAGTGACGAAAATTGCGCAGTTTCTCGGCACGGTTGAGGAGCATCACGGGAAGACCGTGAACTGGAAGAATCTTTATGAAAAAGCATTGAATCATGACTATCCTGAAATTTTTACAGGTGATATTAAAACACCTGTAAAGTATGCCTCTTCTGAATTAAACCGACTGTTCAGTGAGGTGGAAGAGGAGATGGCACACCGATTTGTGCAGGCGGAATTTCCTGAAGAGTACCAGTCGATTTATCTTGCGCGTTTTAAAGAAGGGAAGGATCGCACACTTGAAGGCAATATCCTGTCTGTTGCGGATAAAATTGATCTGCTGTACGAATCGTTCGGCGAAATTCAAAAAGGAAATCCTGAGCCGATCTTC
Organism: Jeotgalibacillus haloalkalitolerans; assembly: GCF_034427455.1. Lineage (NCBI taxonomy): Bacteria > Bacillati > Bacillota > Bacilli > Caryophanales > Caryophanaceae > Jeotgalibacillus > Jeotgalibacillus haloalkalitolerans. The sequence continues at coordinate 1,011,853 of NZ_JAXQNN010000001.1, forward strand.
CTTGAAATCTATCAGGAAGCATTATCCACGATTCTTAAATTCAGTGAGATGAAAAGCGTTGAATTCTTTTTAGAGGAAGTATTGCCTGATATGCTGGCTGAAAAGTTTATTCCTCATTCAGAACTGAGCAAAATCACACAAAATCTTATTGCAGCATCAAAATGAGTTCAGTATGATGGAATCGTGAGGTGATGAAATGGGCACAAAAATTCTGATGGCCATGTTTCTTCCAGCATTATTAGTTGTTTTATTTACCCGTATCACTTACAGCCGCACGATCGCAATGCTGCTGACGATCGCACTGATTGCCGGCTCATCTTATAAAGGATACACAGGAAGCTGGTACGTTATCATCGTTGACGCCGCCTCCCTGACACTTGGCCTCTGGTACGCCAACCGTTATATGAAAAAGTACACAGATAAACAGCGCGGAATCGCTTAGATTCCGCGCTGTTTTTTAATGCGGGATCCGGCTGAGCTGTTACCGTTCCAGCCCGGGCTGCAAAATCCGACTTAGGCTTGTAGCGATTTCTGCCCGAGATGTAGCAATTTGTTTTCAGCTTGTAGCGATACACCCGGGATTTTGTAGCAATCCACCCGTCAGTGTGTAGCAATCGCACACTTTTGTTGTCGTATTCACATGCCACAGTTGTTATGCCACACCCTCCTGATGCCTTTAAGAAACTAAAAGCTAAGCGCATGCAGGACATGGTGCAGTGGTAGGCTGAAGTTGTCGCTGTTTCGGCCCGGGATGTAGCAATCAGCCCCAAGCTTGTAGCGATACACCCGGGAACCTGTAGCAATCCCCCTCCAGGATGTAGCAATCGCAGACTTTTGACGTCACATCCACCGCCATAGTATCGCCATCCTCATGAACAAGTTTCTTATCTCCTCAACCACCTCCCGTAACTGCTCAAAACACATTTTGAGAATGTATGTTCGCTTTTTGCTGTTATTTTTTATCTCATGGTGGTAAACTAGTTGAGACAATTAATTTGCCTAAAACCCTGTTTCGTTTCATCATAAAGGGTATGAATATAGAAGAAGCTTTTTTCGGAAAGATTTATAGGAGGCGTTAGATAAATGGTGCAGGAATTTGATTTGCAGTCAAAATATCAGCCGGCGGGGGATCAGCCTGCTGCAATTAAGAAGCTTGTAGAGGGCGTTGAAAAACAGAAGCGGCATCAGACTTTGCTGGGTGCGACAGGTACAGGTAAGACCTTTACGGTTTCAAATGTTGTACAGGAAGTAAAGCGGCCAACGCTGGTCATTGCCCATAATAAAACGCTTGCCGGACAGCTGTATAGTGAGTTCAAAGAGTTTTTCCCGAACAACGCTGTAGAGTATTTTGTCAGCTATTACGATTACTACCAGCCTGAAGCCTATGTGCCTCAGACTGATACGTTTATAGAAAAAGACGCAAGTATCAATGATGAAATTGATAAGCTGCGACACTCAGCGACATCTTCACTGTTTGAGCGTGATGATGTCATCATCATTTCATCTGTTTCATGTATTTACGGTTTAGGTTCTCCGGAAGAATATAAAGAACTCGTGGTTTCACTCCGTGTTGGAATGGAAATTGAGCGCAATCAGCTGCTCAGAAGACTGGTTGATATTCAGTATGAACGAAATGATATTGCCTTTACCCGGGGTACATTCCGTGTGCGCGGTGATGTCGTTGAAATTTTCCCGGCTAAAAATGATGAGCACTGTATCCGCGTTGAATTTTTCGGAGACGAAATTGACCGGATCAGAATGGTTGATGCTCTTACCGGTGAAATCCTTGGTGACCGCGACCATGTAGCAGTATTTCCGGCTTCCCACTTCGTAACACGTGAAGAAAAAATGCGTGTTGCGATTGAAAATATTGAAAAAGAACTGGAAGAACAGCTGAAGATTCTCAAGGAAGAAGATAAGCTGCTTGAAGCGCAGCGTCTTGAACAACGTACGCGCTATGACCTTGAGATGATGAGGGAAATGGGCTTCTGTTCAGGGATCGAGAACTACTCGAGACACCTGACGCTGCGTGAAGCAGGCGCTACACCTTATACACTGCTGGACTATTTCCCGGACGACTTTTTACTGGTGATTGATGAGTCGCACGTTACGCTACCTCAGATCCGCGGGATGTATAACGGTGACCAGGCGCGTAAGAAGGTGCTTGTTGATCACGGATTCCGTCTGCCTTCAGCGATGGATAACCGCCCATTAAAGTTTGAGGAATTTGAAAAGCACGTGCATAATGCGATTTATGTATCAGCAACACCGGGCCCTTATGAGATGGAGCATACAGATGAAATGGTTGAGCAGATTATCCGTCCGACAGGGCTGCTTGATCCAACCGTTGAAATCCGTCCAAGTGAAGGTCAGATTGATGATCTGCTCGGTGAAATCCAGGACCGGATTGCGAAAAATGAGCGTACACTGATTACGACACTGACGAAAAAAATGTCTGAAGATCTGACTGACTATCTGAAAGAGATCGGCATCAAGGTTCAATATCTTCATTCAGAAGTAAAAACACTTGAGCGAATTGAGATTATAAGAGATCTCCGGATTGGTAAGTATGATGTATTAATCGGAATCAACCTTTTAAGAGAAGGGCTTGATATTCCTGAAGTGTCACTGATTACGATTTTGGATGCAGATAAAGAAGGCTTCCTGCGTTCTGACCGTTCATTGATTCAGACAATCGGCCGTGCTGCCCGAAACTCAAACGGTCATGTTATTTTATATGCTGATAAAGTCACGGATTCCATGCAGCGCGCAATGGATGAGACGGCAAGAAGACGTGAGAAGCAGATTGCTTATAATGAAGAACACGGCATTACGCCGGTTACGATTAATAAAGAGATCCGTGATGTCATCAGAGCCACTCACGCTGTTGAAGAAGCAGAAGAATATGTATCACCTGCTGAACAGATGAAGAAGATGTCTAAGCCGGAACGCGCGAAAGTCATTGAGTCAATGGAAATTGAAATGAAGGAAGCGGCACGTGCGCTTGATTTCGAAAAAGCGGCTGAATTGCGCGACCTCATTTTAGAACTGAAAGCGGAAGGATGACCTGACAATGGGTAAAGATCAGATTATTATACAGGGCGCCCGCGCTCATAATCTTAAAAATATTGATATAAAAATTCCACGTGACAAGCTAGTGGTGATGACGGGTCTTTCCGGATCAGGTAAATCATCACTTGCGTTTGACACGATTTATGCGGAAGGGCAGAGACGATATGTTGAATCACTCTCTGCTTATGCAAGACAATTCCTTGGTCAGATGGATAAGCCCGATGTGGATACAATTGAAGGATTATCCCCGGCGATTTCGATTGATCAGAAAACAACCAGCAGAAACCCGAGATCAACTGTTGGAACCGTTACGGAAATTTATGATTACCTTAGACTGTTATTTGCACGTGTCGGGAGACCGGTTTGTCCGGATCACGGCATTGAAATCACGTCACAGACAGTTGAACAGATGGTGGACCGTATTTACGAATATCCTGAACGCACTAAGCTTCAGGTTCTTGCACCACTTGTATCAGGGCGCAAAGGAACGCATGCTAAAATTCTTGAAGATGTTAAAAAGCAGGGATATGTCCGCGTTCGTGTAAATGGCGAAATGATGGATGTCGGTGATGAAATTGAGCTCGATAAGAATAAAAAACATTCTATTGAAGTGATCATTGACCGGATTGTGGTAAAAGAAGGCGCTGAATCAAGACTGGCTGACTCTCTTGAAGCTGCCCTGAAGCTTGGTGACGGCAATGTCATTGTAGACGTCATTGGTGAAGAGGAAATTAAATTTAATGAACATCACGCGTGTCCGATTTGTGGCTTTTCAATTGAAGAGCTTGAGCCGCGTATGTTTTCATTTAACTCGCCATTTGGCGCATGTCCGGATTGTGATGGACTGGGAACAAAGCTTGAAGTTGACCTTGATCTTGTGATCCCTGACTGGAACCTTACATTGAATGACCATGCGATCGCACCATGGGAGCCGACAAGCTCACAGTATTATCCATCTATGCTGAAAGCGGTCTGCAAGCACTACGATATTGATATGGATATTCCGGTAAAAGATATTCCAAAGAAAAAAATGGAGAAGATTCTAAAGGGCTCAGGCCGTGACAAGATTTATTTCCGTTATGAAAATGACTTTGGTCAGGTACGGGAAAATAAAATTAACTTTGAGGGCGTACTCAAAAACGTTGAAAGACGTTACCGCGAGACAAGCTCGGATTATATCCGTGAACAGATGCAGAAATATATGGCGCAGCATCACTGTCCGACTTGTGAAGGTCATCGTCTGAAGCGTGAAAGCCTTGCTGTGAAAGTACAGGATCTTCATATTGGACATGTCACTTCATTTTCAATTGAAGAAGCAAAAGAATTTTTTAATCGTGTGGAACTGACTGAAAAAGAGATGCAGATTGCCAGACTTATTTTAAGAGAAATCAATGAGCGTTTAACGTTCCTTGTGAATGTTGGACTGGACTATTTAACGCTAAGCCGTGCGGCCGGAACACTTTCAGGTGGGGAAGCGCAGCGAATCAGGCTGGCAACACAGATTGGTTCTCAACTGACCGGTGTTCTTTATATTCTGGATGAGCCATCTATCGGTCTGCACCAGCGCGATAACGACCGTCTGATTGATACCCTGAAAAATATGCGTGATATCGGCAATACGCTGATCGTCGTTGAACATGATGAAGATACAATGCTTGCGGCAGACTATCTGATTGATGTCGGTCCCGGAGCAGGCGTTCACGGCGGTGAAATTGTTGCAGCCGGGACACCGAAACAGGTCATGAAAAGCACAAAGTCTCTGACTGGACAGTATTTATCAGGAAAGAAATTTATTCCGCTGCCTGCTGAACGAAGAAAGCCTGATAAGAAAAGACAGCTTGAAATTAAAGGTGCAAAAGAGAATAACCTGAAGGAAGTGGATGTGAAGATTCCACTTGGCGTCTTTACCTCTGTCACAGGTGTATCAGGTTCGGGTAAAAGTACGCTGATCAACAGCATTCTGCACAAGTCACTTGCCCAGAAGCTTCACCGTTCCAAGGTAAAGCCTGGTGAGCATAAGGAAATTAAAGGAATCGACCACCTTGAAAAAGTCATCGATATTGACCAGTCACCAATCGGCAGAACGCCAAGGTCAAATCCGGCGACTTACACAGGTGTATTCGATAATATTCGTGATGTATTTGCGACCACCAATGAAGCAAAAGTGCGTGGCTATAAAAAAGGCCGCTTCAGCTTCAATGTTAAAGGTGGCCGTTGTGAAGCGTGCCGCGGTGACGGGATTATTAAAATCGAAATGCACTTCCTGCCGGATGTGTATGTGCCATGTGAAGTCTGTCATGGTAAACGTTACAACCGTGAGACGCTTGAAGTAAAATATAAAGGAAAGAATATCGCAGACGTTCTTGAGATGACAGTAGAAGACGGTCTTTCATTTTTTGAAAACATTCCAAAAATCAGCCGTAAGCTGCAAACGATTGTAGATGTAGGACTTGGTTATATCACGCTTGGACAGCCTGCAACAACACTTTCCGGAGGGGAGGCCCAGCGTGTAAAGCTTGCTTCTGAACTGCATAGACGCTCAAATGGTAAGTCGATGTATATTCTTGATGAACCGACAACCGGTCTGCATGTGGATGACATTTCACGCCTGCTGAATGTATTGCAGCGTTTAGTTGATAATGGTGATACAGTGCTGATTATTGAGCATAACCTCGACATTATTAAAGCGTCAGACTATATTATCGACCTTGGTCCTGAAGGTGGAGACCGGGGTGGAACAATCCTTGCCTGCGGAACTCCGGAAAAGATCGCTGAAGTAAAAGAATCGTATACAGGAAGCTACCTGAAGCCGGTTCTCGAACGGGATCGCAGCCGGATGGAAGAAAAGATGGCTGAGCGTACTGGAGAAAAAGTCAACGCTTAAAATCGTCCCCGAGCTTTAGAACAATATCAGTCCTGAGACTGGTGGTCCGTTCCTGTTTTTCTGTCATGCTTAAATCAAATGAAACTTTTATTTGATTAAGCCGTATGAATACTAATTACCTTTTGAATTGAGCGGAGCGGAAGGCGGCGACTCCGGGACGAGTAGCGGGACAGCTGAGACCCCGCAGACGCGAAGCGTTGAGGAGGTCTAATGGAGCCACAAAACGGCTCATCCAGGAAAGCGTCCGTCTGAAGTGTAGCTCAATGGTTACTGGTGCACGTTCAAAAACTGTAGAGGCAATTTCAAACCAGAGGAGAGTGTCAAATACATGGAAAACGAACGCAAGAGAATATTAAGTATGGTAGAAAAGGGAACGATCACAGCCACGGAAGCACTAACGTTACTGGAAGCACTTGAAAAAGACGGTTCCAAGTCAACGGAGCATACAACATCTTCTGCTCATCAGGAAACAACGTATGAACAGCAGAGCCGCTCATCTCATAAAACATTCAGCGAGTCTCACAGTGAAGCCGGCAGCGGACAAGGCAGTCAGCAGAAAAAAGAATTCCCGTTTAATCTCGATGAAATGATCAATGATCTTTTCGGTACAATCGAGAAAAAAGCAACGGAATTCAAAACTGAGCAAAATAAGAAAACTGCCCGTCAGCAGCAGAAAGACAAGCTGACAGATTTCGTTCAGACTGCATTTGAAAAGGTTAAAGGACTGAATCTTGAATTCAACATGGGACCATCACTCGAATTCAAGCATGTGTTTGAGTCTGAAAAAGCAGAGCTGATCGACATTGAAGCGAGCATTTCAAACGGTAAGCTTACAATCCGTCCATGGGATGAAGACTTTGTCAGAGCTGAATGTAATGTGAAGGTATTCAGATCAGATGATGAATTTAAAGCAAAGCAACAGCTGAAGGATTCAGTTATTTTTAACACGAACTTCAAAAAACTGCGTTTTGTATCAGACTTGAAAATGATGAGCCTTGACACAGTACTTTACGTGCCTAAAGCGAGCTACGAAAGATGGGATATCCGCCTGTTCAATGGTAAGTTCCAGTCTGAAGGCGGCAATGTCAATAAAGTAAAAGTCCGTACAGCGAACGGAAAAATTGAGCTGTCTAATATGCTGATTGAAAAAGCTGAGCTTGAAACAGCTAACGGCGGCATCAACGTGGAAAACACACGTGCAGATCTGATTGAAGCAGAGTCAGTAAATGGCAAGGTAAATGTAGAGGGCGCACTTGATGAAATCGATGCGCAGTCTGTAAATGGAAAGATCGTCTGCAGTACGTCAAGTTCTTCTGCGCGACGTATCGAAGCCAAGTCGCTTGCAGGTCCGATTGAAATCAATGTACCTGACACCGTTTCGCTTGATGGGACACTCAGAACCAACTTCGGAAAGCTGAAGGTGGATTTTCATGAGATGGATCATTTAGAAGAGCGCGAGGAAATGATGCAGCGCAGACTGAATTTCAGAAAAGACCGCGAAGGCGCATCAAAGCTCTATATCACTGCTGATGCAAAAACCGGAGCAGTCACTGTCAAATCTTATTCTAAAAACAATGAAACGAACGCTTAAATCATTCGTCTAATCAGATGACCAGGAATCACTAATATAAAAAAGACAGCCTGATGCGCGTCCCCCCAGACAAGCGCATCAGGCTGTTTTGTTTATCACATGGGGAACAGTTATTTGTAGCAATCTTGTTCTGAGTTGTAGCAATTGAAGTCCGGTATGTAGCGATACACCCGGAGACTTGTAGCAATCAACCTGGCATCCGGTAGTAATCCACCGCTATCTATGACATATTCACTCAAAAAGTCACTGCACCACACCCTCTTCATGCCTTTAAGAAACCAAAAGACTGTTTCCCAAGTGCATGAAGTTCATGTTGGCGCCGTTGACTGTCGCACGGTTGCCAGCGATGTATCGATACACCCGGGTTGAACGCTGTATATGCACTCGCGACTGTCACATCTACACCACTGACCGTTGTATTCACCAAGTCCACAAAACCATCAGCTCTCTAAATAACCAAAAATGTTTCCGAGTCCCCACTTCATGGTATAGTACAATAAATACATAAGGCGGGTGAGGCAGATGGAGACGTTTATTAACCGGATCATGTGGTTTGGTTTCAGTACGGTTGGTGCAGCATTTCTTGGGACAGGCGTATTGTTTGTGGTGCTGGCGCTGATCACGATGAATGCTGATATTATGGGCTTTTTTAAATGGATTTTGCTAATTTTCCATTGGGGTGTCGGAGGTATCAGTCTGCTGATTTCAGTGGCGATCCTGGCGATTGGTCTGAAATTACGTTTTTCTTCAGGAAAACAGAATTCGGAAGTATCGAGTGCAAATTAAAAAGACGTCAGGGGTATGAATCCCCGGACGTCTTTTTAATTTTGTTCTACGATTTTATCATTGCTTCAAATCCTGCTTTCTTGAGTGCTGCTGCCTGCTTTTCCGCGTTTTCTTTTTTGGAAAATGCCCCGGTTTGAACAAAATAGGTGGCAGCTGATTTTCCAAGGTGCGCTAATATACCGGCGGCAATCGCTTCTCCACAGGCTTTGCGATACCTTTCACTTGCAAGCAGCTGCTTCTCCTCACGATTGGTCATAAACCCGCATTCCACCAGTACAGACGGCATTTTTGTTTCGCGAAGCACGTGAAAGTCCGCTGTTTTTACGCCTCTGTCAGGTCTTTTCGTACTTTTAATCACATGCTGATGAATGGTTTGTGCAAGTTTTTTCTCTTCATCTGAGTGGAGCGGATGAATATAGGTTTCGATTCCCTGCACCCCGTTCCAGATGGATCCGCCGAATGCGTTTGCGTGGATGGAAACGTAGAGGTCGGCCCGGCCGTTATTAGCCAGATCTGTTCTTGCTGAGAGTGATACATCCGTGTCATCCCGGTGCGGTGTTAAAACGGTGATGCCTGCCTGAAGCAATACTTTTTTCGCTGCGAGTGCTGCCGCTTTGTTAAATGCGTATTCGTTCATTCCGTCAGGGCTTCGTTTTCCAGGTGTGTTGTAGCTGTGTCCTGCATCAATACATACAATTGGCATGATTATTCTCCTTTAATCAATGGATTGTGAACGCTGAATCCTGCATTCGCTTAACAGATCGTCGCGATATAACAAATCAGACACCTTTTCAAAAATGTTTCGGTTTTCTAATGTAGTGCTTCATTTTTCAAAGTGCTACAATAGACTGTATGTGAGAGAAGCAGGGAGGTTCATGATGGCTAAAGTAACGACGAATGAAATTATTGAGAAGTTCAAAATGGAGCTTGTGAGCGGGGAGGAAGGAATTCACCGCCCGATCACAACAAGTGATATTTCGAGACCGGGTCTGGAGATGGCAGGTTATTTCAGCTATTATCCTGCTGAGCGGATTCAGCTGCTCGGACGGACGGAGATGTCTTTTTATGAGCTGCTGTCGACGGATGAGAAGAAGGACCGGATGAGACAGTTATGTACAGATAATACGCCTGGTATTATTCTGTCTCGTGATATTGAGGTGCCAAAGGAATTGATTGAGGCTTCTGAGCTGAGTCAGGTGCCTGTCATGAGAACACCTGTCAAGACGACACGTTTTTCAAGTCGTCTGACAAACTTTTTAGAAAGCAAGCTTGCCCCGACCACTGCGCTGCATGGCGTGCTTGTGGATATTTACGGTGTGGGTGTTTTAATTACGGGTAAAAGCGGTGTCGGTAAAAGTGAAACGGCTCTTGAGCTTGTGAAGCGTGGACATCGTCTGGTGGCGGATGACAGTGTTGAAATTCGCCAGGAGGATACTGATACGTTAATCGGTTCTTCACCTGAGCTGATTGAGCACTTATTAGAGATCAGAGGACTTGGCATTATTAATGTCATGACGCTTTTCGGGGCTGGTGCAGTACGCAGTCATAAGCGGGTGACACTTGTGATTGACCTTGAGATCTGGGATAAGACAAAGCAATACGATCGTCTTGGTCTGGATGAAGAGACGATGAGAATTATTGATACGGATCTGACAAAAATTACGCTGCCGGTTAGACCTGGTCGAAACCTGGCTGTCATTATTGAAGTAGCTGCGATGAATTTCCGTCTGAAAAGAATGGGAATGAATGCAGCAGAGCAATTTTCAAACCGTCTGAATGACATTATTGTTGACGGGGACCATGACGATATTTAATCAGGAGGCTACATTATGATGTTATTAACAGCCCAGCCGATCGATCCGGTTGCTTTCAGCTTCGGACCGCTCAGTGTGGCGTGGTATGGACTGATTATCGGAACTGGCATTGTACTTGGTTACCTGCTTGCGAATCGTGAAGCAGACAGACTTGGTATGCCAAAGGATATGTTTGCTGACCTTTTGATCTGGGCAGTGCCGATTGCGATTATCAGTGCGAGAATTTATTATGTGATTTTTCAGTGGGATTATTTTTCCCAGAATCCCGGGGAAATTGTTGCGATCTGGAACGGCGGGATTGCCATTCACGGCGCGCTGATCGGTTCAGTGGCAACCGGATTTGTTTTTGCGAAACGAAAAGGTCTTTCATTCTGGAAGATTGTTGATATTGCAGCACCAAGTATTATCTTAGGACAGATGCTTGGGCGATGGGGGAACTTTATTAACCAGGAAGCGCACGGTGGCGAAGTGTCACGCAGTTTTCTGGAAGGATTAATGATTCCGGAGTGGATCATTAATCAGATGTACATTGAAGTAAACGGAAGCTTTGCCTATTACCATCCGACATTTTTATATGAATCTGTCTGGAATTTTATTGGCTTAATCCTTTTACTTTTACTGCGGAAAGTAAATCCGCTCAGAGGAGAAATCTTTTTAAGCTATGTGATCTGGTATTCAATCGGCCGTGCGTTTGTAGAAGGGCTGCGAACTGACAGTCTGATGCTGACTGAAACGATCCGTGTGGCACAGGCCATTTCAATTCTGTTAGTGATCGTTGCAGTCGGTCTGATTCTTTATCGGAGATTTGGGCAGGGGATTAAAACGCGTTACGCTGATAAACGAAATTAGGTGAATGGAATGACTCAACAGACGTTCAAAGACGGCTTAAAGGCAGGTCTGAATACAACGTGGACACTCGGGAAAATTATTTTTCCGATTACATTTATCATTACGGTTCTTCAGTTTACACCTGTATTGCCGTTTATCACGGAACTGATTGCACCGTTTATGGGGCTGTTTGGTCTCAGTGGTGAGGCAGCGGTTCCGCTCGTTTTAGGGAATCTGTTAAATTTATATGCCGGAATCGCCGGGATTTTATCGCTGGAAATGACGGTTAAAGAAGTATTTATCATAGCAGTCATGCTTTCTTTTTCTCACAACCTGTTAATAGAAACAGGTGTTGCGCTGAAGGTGGGCGTGAAGCTGTGGGTGATTCTGCTTGTGAGACTTGGACTTGCATTCACTTCTGCAATCGTGATTAATCTTGTATGGAGCGGCGGAGGAGAAATTGCGCAGTATGGCATGGTGCCTGTCAGTGAGCCGGATGTGAGCGGATGGGGTTCAATCATCCTGCTCGGACTGGAAAAAGCAGCATTTGGTATTTTACAGCTTGCGATGATCGTGATTCCACTGATGATTGTGATTCAAATTATGCGTGATCTGAAATGGCTTGATGTATTTTCACGCTGGATGGCGCCGGTTACACGAGGCCTTGGTATGCGGGAAAATACATCAATGACACTGGTTGCAGGTCTGACGATCGGACTTGCGTACGGTGCAGGCGTCATGATTAAAGCAGTGCAGGAGGACGGCGTCAGTAAAAAGGATGCAACACTCGCCTTTATTTTCCTCGTCGCCTGTCACGCAATTGTTGAGGATACCTTAATCTTTATTCCACTGGGGATTCCAATCCTGCCGCTGTTATTGATTCGCGTGATCACTGCGATTCTGCTGACGATTACGGTTGCAGCGATCTGGAACCGTGCGGAGAGGAGAGAACCAAGCTATGAACAAACGCATTGATACTGTGCTGTTTGATCTGGACGGCACGTTAATTAACACAAATGAATTAATCATTTCATCATTTATGCATGTCATGGATCATTATTATCCGGGTGAATACAGCCGGGAAGATGTCCTGCAGTTTATGGGACCGCCCCTGGTTGAATCATTCCAGGCGCTCAACCCTGAAAAGACTGAGGAAATGGTCGACTTTTACAGAGCCTATAATTTAAAAGTGCATGATGAACTCGTTACACCATTTGAAGGCGTTGATGAGACGGTAAAGGAATTGTATGATCGCGGGATCAAAATGGCGATCGTCTCCACTAAACGTCATGACATGGTCGTAAGAGGATTAAAGCTGATGAATCTTGATCAGTATTTTGATGTCGTCATTGGTCTCGATGATGTAGAGCACGCAAAGCCACATCCTGAACCACTTTATAAAGCGCTCGAAGCACTTGGCTCAACAGCGGATCAGGCGATTATGGTTGGTGATAACCACCATGATATTGAAGGCGGTCAGAACGCAGGAACGAGAACTGCCGGTGTGGCCTGGACTTCTAAAGGTAAAGCGCATCTTGAGACTTATAAGCCTGACTTTATGCTTGAAGAAATGAGTGATTTACTGAAAGTGATTGAGGAGAGCGGCTCATGAGAAGGACAAAGCGTTATCCTGTAGAAGGATCGAATTCGCTTTGGCAGCTCTATAAAACCGTTTCTTTTTTTAAAGTGGCACGTAACTTTGCCGTGCTGCAAACTGCGCGGTATACGCCGTTTTTCAGCGTGAAGAACTGGATGTACCGCAGGCTTCTCGGGATGAATGTAGGAGAAAAAACCGCATTTGCACTGATGGTCATGCCGGATACACTTTATCCTGAAATGATTAAGGTAGGACGCAATACGATTATCGGCTATAATTCCACGATTTTAGCACACGAATATCTGGTGGAGGAATACAGGCTTGGGGAAGTCGTGATCGGTGACAACGTTATGATAGGTGCGAACTCAACTGTGTTGCCAGGTGTCGTCATTGGAGACGGGGCAGTGATATCAGCTGCGACACTCGTTCACCGTGATGTACCTGCCGGCGCATTTGCCGGTGGAAATCCGATGCAGATCATAAAAATGCCCGAACAAAAAGAGCAGAAGGACTAATGAACTGCACCCAAAAAGTTAGACACAAAATATTAGGCAGCCTGCTGGGCAAGAATTCGGTATTGTACCGGACTCTTGCCTTTTAATTTTGCCTTAATACGATCGTGGTTGTAATAATAAATATACTTCTCTAATTCCTGTCTGAAGTGCTCCATACTCTCAAATTCTTCTAAATAAAGTAGCTCACTCTTTAATAAGCCAAAGAA
>NZ_JAXQNN010000002.1:900000-985906 GCF_034427455.1 Jeotgalibacillus haloalkalitolerans
GCATAGCGCATCTTGATTACTATAGTATTGCCCGGCATTTCATAACAGACTTTTCAGCAAAAAATGCAGCAAAAACCTACACATAAAAATGTTGTATCTTTTGGCTGTTTAACATCTCAATTTTCATTTTAACAAAAGCGTATTTCGTCATTAGTATTGACAGACAGCTATATAAATTGTATGATGTTCTTTGTGTAAAATAATGCAGCCTTTTGTGAACACATGAGTTGCTCATTTTGTTCCTATCTTTATAGGTGCATCGTGTAACCCCTGCTGCAGGGCGATGGTGCAAGATAACAAAATGGGGATTGATGGTTTATCACATGGTTTTTATTTTACAACAAAATAAAAACACAAGGAGGAGTCAAATTATGGCTCGTTATACAGGTCCATCTTGGAAACTGTCTCGTCGTCTTGGTGTTTCACTAAGCGGCACTGGTAAAGAATTAGAAAAGCGTCCTTACGCTCCAGGTCCACACGGTCCTACTCAGCGTAAAAAACTATCTGAATACGGTCTTCAGCTTCAGGAGAAGCAGAAGCTTCGTCACACTTACGGAGTAACTGAGCGTCAGTTCCGTAACCTATTCGATAAAGCAGGTAAACTACCTGGACGTCACGGTGATAACTTCATGATTCTTCTTGAAACTCGCCTTGACAACCTTGTATACCGTCTTGGTCTTGCTCGTACTCGTCGTCAGGCGCGTCAGCTTGTAAACCACGGTCACATTCTTGTTGATGGTTCACGCGTTGACATCCCGTCATACAGCGTAAAGCCAGGACAATCAATCAGCCTTCGTGAAAAATCACAGAAGCTGAACATTGTTCAGGAAGCAGTTGAGCTTAACAGCTTCACTCCTGAGTATGTTTCTTTCGATGCTGACAAGCTTGAAGGTACATTCACTCGCTTCCCTGAGCGTAACGAGCTAGCTGCTGATATCAACGAAGCACTAATCGTTGAATTCTACTCTCGTTAATCCTGAACGACTGAGATTAACAAAAAAGGAGCCCCTGAAATGTGTAACAGCATTTCAGGGGCTTTTCTTATTCTATACACTGTGAAAGCCGGCTGCCCGTCTCCACTTCAGCTGTGCAAAACCAACGTTGATCTTTTTACCATTTCAAAACCACCTATGTTAATATGATGAGGCGTGAAAAATCACTTTAGGAGTGAATAGATTGGATAAGAAAGATGTAGCGAATATACGCAAACAATTAAAAACAGACAATGACCTTCTCAGAATATCAGACATTTTTACCGTTTATATTATGAAGGAATCAACAGATATCTATCATTATCAAAGACAGCCATTTGAAATGCTGGACAGTGATCAGCAGGAATTGTTCATGAATAATTTCAAAAAAGTGCTGACCGGTCAGATGAATGAAAAACTATTTGAACTGAAATTTAAGCGTGATGCTGAAAGCAGCAGTCAGCTGATTTTACATAAAGGATTGCTTGGTGAAGGTGAAGACTGGCAGGAGCAGATGCTGCAGATGACAGAGAAAATGATTCAGAATCCTTTTGAAAAGGATATCGTGATTACGTTTATCCGCGGTGAATACATGAAGCCGACCAGAAAAAGAAGCGAAGAATCAGAGGAAAGCAGTCGTGATACCGTCTATTCCCATCCATTTACACTTTGTACAGTGAACAAAACTGAAGAGCCGAAAAAAGAAATACAATTCGACTATGTGGAGAAAGAATTTAAATATAAAGTCGAAGTGGATCCTGTGATTGATCTGAAAAATCCAATGACCGGCTTTCTTTTTCCGTGCATCACCAATCATGCTTCTGATGTTAATCACGTTTTATACGCTGCACCAAAAGCAAATGAACCTGATTTTCACTTTATTGAAGAGGTGCTGAATGGTGAAGAAATCATGACTGCCCAGGAAGATAAAGCCGTGTTTGAAGAAGTGATTAAAAGTGTCGTTGGTGACCGCCTTTCCCCTTCTACACTTGCGAAGGTATATAGTGAAATTAATACAACGATCGAAGAAAATGAAGAAGATGAACCGCCAAAGCTTGATTATAAAGACGTTGAACGCGTATTAACAAACAGTGGTGAAAAAGTTGAAGGTGATAAAGTAAAAGAAGCCTTTCAGCTCATCACTGACAATGAAGGCTATGAATTAAAGGCGGGCAGCATTGTACCGAAATATAAAACGAAATCGATCAAAATTCAAACGATGATCGCAAATATTTCAATCAGCCCCCAGGATCTTCAATATGTCAGACAGGTGAACTACAAAGGAAAGCGCTGCATCATGATTGAGATTGAAGAAGATGCAGAGATTGACGGATTTAAGATGCTGCCTGAAGCGTTTGGGGAAGAATAATTTTTAAAGTGTTTTGATTAGTATCAAAATCGTTTCGCTACACTTCAGGCGGACGCTTTCCGGTCGGAGGTTGCTGAGCCTCCTCACCTCCGGTTGCGGGGTCTCAGCTTCCCTCTATTCGTCCCGGAGTCGCCGCCTACAGCGAAGCTGCACTTAGTTTATTTCTTATAAATTGTAGATTTTGCTTAAGCAAGCTCTGTCTATGATTAATATGAAACTATATAAATAAACATAGCTGTCTCTTTCTGTGGTGAGCGAAGCCCTACACGGAAAGAGACAGCGGTTGTCTTAGAGTATGACAGAATATTTTATTTCTTCTTCAAAGGTGTCACTGCAGGACCTTCAAGTACGGCTCCATCAAATGAGAACCTTGATCCGTGACATGGGCAGTCCCATGAGCGTTCATCCTGATTCCACGCACATTCACAACCCATATGCGTACAAGTAATATCCACCTTATGAAGTTTTCCTTCCTCATCCCGGTAGGCACCTGTCTTCCCGGTCTGATCTTTTATGATGCCGCCTTCCCCGCTTAAAATATCATTCTCTGTTTTACCCGGACTTTTCAGTTTACCTTTCACAAGTTCAGCACCAACATTTGCATTTTCACTGACAAATGTACCAATAGCAGATGAAACGTCATGGTCAGCAGGATTAAAGAGTGACTGGAAACGATTATGTTTATGAGTGATTAAATCCCTAATGATATGCGCAGCTGCTGTCCCGCCTGTCATCCCCCATTTTCTGAAACCTGTCGCGATGTAAATGTGATCGTGGTGACCTGTCACGAGCCCGGCGTAAGGAATCCCGCTCACTGTATATAAATCCTGAGAGGACCATCTATATTTAAAATCCGTCACACCAAACTTGGCTTTAGCAAATGATTCAAGGCGCTGGTACCTGCTGCCTTCAATATCATTCTGCCCTGTTTTATGTCCTTCCCCACCTATAATTAACAGTTTTTTACCGTCTTTATATGGTGTCGTTCTAATAGATTTCGTCGGATTTTCAGCACTGATATACATCCCTTCAGCAAATGACCCGTCAACGATCGCAGCTGATATATAAGAACGTTCAGGCTTAAGTCTTGAGAAATAAAGCCCTTTAAAATCAACGAAAGGAAAGTGAGTGGCTGCAATCAGTTTTTTTGCTTTAATCACATACCCATCTTCAGTCTTTGCCTCTACACCATTGCTGTGTTCATCAGCTTCAAGCAGCCTCGTTTTTTCGTAGAGCTTTCCGCCAAGTTTCAGGTATTCACCTAACAGCGCTTTTAAATATTTGACCGGATGGAATTGAAACTGATCCGGCATTTTCAAAACCGCCGCTGCCCCGATGTCATAAGGCATTTCATCAGTAAACTCTCCATCAATTCCGAGCGCCTGATAAGCTTTCCACTCTTTTTCAAGCTGTTCAGGCTGATCAAATGTATAAACGCCTGCCTCCTGAATGCTGAAATCACAGTCAATTTCATGCTCCTTGATCTGCTGTTTCATCCAGTTCATCGCTTCTGTATTCGCATCATAATAAAGCTTTGCTTTTTCTTTACCGTGCTGCGAAAGAAACTGATCATAAACCATTCCATGCTGCGCTGTTACTTTTGCTGTCGTATAACCGGTTGTCCCCTGAAATACACGGTTTGCATCCGCAATGGTTACTTTAAATCCTTCTTTTGCGAGTAACAATCCTGCTGTAATGCCTGCAATACCGGCCCCCGCAATCAGGATATCTGTCTCATGGTTGTCATTCAGCTTTTCAGCATCCGGTACGCCGTCTTCAAGCCAGTATGACTGGTTAATAATATATTGGTCGATAAATGATTCTCCCATTTAAAACCCTCCTTTGATCAATAGTACTAACATTTCCTTCCACTGGTTTTTTTAAACAATAGATATCATGTAAACTGCTGTTCCCGGAAGACGGGGGATTTATCATTATATAAGAATATTTGGTAAATCTGCCTGTTTCCTCTAGAATAGAAATATCAACTGCGTAATAAAACAAAGGAGTTGAGTGTTCAGATGCATGATTCTAAAAGTTGTCCTGAATGCAATCATCCGTTAAAGCACGGGTATATTATTTCGTCGAGAAGAATTTCCTGGTCTGAATCAAGTGAAACAGTGTGGGCTGATGATGGAAGTGAAGTACTCATTAAGGATGCCTGGTTTAAACTTAAGAAAACTCCGGCATTAAAATGTGAAGCTTGTCATTTAGTGATGTTTAAACATAATTAAAAAGAGCATCGAATTGAATCGCAATTCGATGCTCTTTTCGTATAAAAGTTAGTGTAGATACGAAGCTTACGCGTACTGAATCATAAAGTACTTTTTCTTACCCCGGCGGATGATGGTGAATTCATTGTCGAGCCTGACTGAGGCATTGAGCTCGAAGCCAAGATCCTGGACTCTTTCCCCGTTAATGTAGACGGCACCGTTCGTTACGTCTTCACGTGCCTGACGTTTTGAGGATGAGATCTTTGCATCAACAAGCACGTCTACCAGGTTAATTGACTGCCCTTCTTCTACCTGGTGAGTCGGCACATCTTTAAATCCTTCGCGGATCTCTGCACAGCTGAGTGACTTCAGGTCACCGCTGAATAGTGCGGCTGTGATTCTCTTTGACTGATCAAGCGCTTCTTTGCCGTGGATCATTCCCGTCATTTCTTCAGCGAGTGCTTTTTGAGCAGCTCGCAGGTGCGGTTCTTCTTCAACGGCTTTCTCAAGTCCATCAATTGTTTCCTTATCAAGGAATGTAAAGAACTTCAGGTATTTTACGACATCTGCATCAGTTGTATTGATCCAGAACTGGTAAAATTCATAAGGTGATGTTTTTTCCGGATCAAGCCATACTGCGCCACCTTCTGTTTTACCAAACTTTGTACCATCTGCTTTTGTCACAAGCGGAATGGTCATCCCAAATGCTTTCGCTTCTTCATCATTCATTTTACGGATTAATTCAAGGCCCGTTGTAATATTCCCCCACTGGTCACTGCCACCGATCTGCAGTTTACAGTTGAACTCTTTGTATAAATGGTTGAAGTCCATCGCCTGAAGAATTGTGTATGTGAACTCAGTGTAGGAAATACCTGTTTCAAGACGTGAAGAAATTGTATCTTTTGCCAGCATGTAGTTGACACCAATATGTTTCCCATAGTCACGCAGGAATGTGATCATATCAATTTGACCGATCCAGTCAAGATTGTTTACCATAATTGCTTTGTTGTCACCTTCAGCAGTGTACAGCTTCTCAAGTTGCTTTTTAATGGCCTCAACATTGTATTCAACCTGCTCACGTGTCTGAAGCTGACGTTCTTCTTTCTTACCACTTGGATCTCCAATCTGTCCTGTCGCGCCTCCTACAAGTACGACCGGACGGTGACCGTGCTCCTGAAATCTTTTCATCGTCAGAAAAGGCAGCAGGTGTCCGATGTGAAGACTGTCAGCTGTCGGGTCAGCACCGCAGTATAGTGAAACTGATTCCTTCTCCAGCAGTTCCTTCATACCCGCTTCATCTGTCTGCTGATAAATAATGCCACGCCATTGTAAATCCTGTAATAAATCCATTACGTCTCCTCCTTGATCTCATTCGTGCAAATAAAAAACGCATAAAAAAATCCCTTGCAATCTATGCAGGGACGCCTTTATGCGTGGTACCACCCAGCTTAAGAAGAGACAAACTCTTCCTCACTTCATTGATATAACGGATCTCTCCGGTTTCCCAGCTAAGGGATAACTGCTCCAAGAATGTAATTCGATCAACTGCCGTAGCGGTTTGCAGCAACCACCGCTTCTCTGACTGTTACGTGCAGAATCTCTACTTCGTTCTCTTCGGGGCATTTTCATATGTGTTTTAATAAAGATAGTTTTAGCACAAACAAATTTCATCTGTCAAGCATGTCTCTTAATCTCTTTAAATTTACATTTCAACTGTATAAAATATGTTATAATCGTAAGGATGCTGCAAGGAGGATGATCTAGATTGTCAGACCAAAATAAATCATTTCGTGAGCGGATCGCCGGATGGAGCGAAGCCTCAAGCCGGATCGGATTGCCGCGAAAACTGCATACGTCGTACCAGGTTTTTTGGAATTTATTATTATTACTGATGATATTCATTGTAATAGGTGCTGCATTTGCCGGCGGTGTCGGTGCAGGATATTTTGCTTCTCTTGTAAAAGATGAAGAAGTATTGTCTCAGGAGTCACTTGAACAAAATATTTATAACTATACCGAAACATCTGATTTATATTTTGCAAATGATGTCTATCTTGGAAAGATCAGGACGGATCTTGAAAGAGACGAAGTTGCACTAGAAGATGTTTCACCAATGCTGATTGATGCAGTCATCGCAACTGAAGATGAATATTTTATGGAGCATGATGGTGTTGTACCAAAAGCAATCATGCGTGCGATTTTTCAGGAAGTGACAAACGCTGCGAATCAGACAGGTGGCAGTACGTTAACGCAACAGCTGATTAAAAATCAGGTGTTAACGAATGAGGTTTCTTTTGACCGTAAAGCAAAAGAAATTCTTTTGGCACTCAGGGTTGAAAGGTTCTTTGAAAAAGATGAGATTCTGGAAGCTTATCTGAATGTTGCTGATATGGGAAGAAACGCTTCCGGCCGTAATATTGCCGGTGTTCAGACAGCTGCACAAGGTCTGTTTGGTGTAAACGCAAGTGAATTAACACTGCCACAGGCTGCTTTCATCGCTGGACTTCCTCAGGCACCATTTGGTTATACTCCATTTACAAATGGTGGAGAGTTGAAGGAAGAAGCGGGTCTTCAGCCTGGAAAAGAACGTAAAAACGAAGTGCTTTCCAGAATGCTCAGAGATGGTGCGATTACACAGGAAGAGCATGATGAAGCCGTAGCTTATGATCTGACACAGGATTTTGTTGAACCGAGCTCAGGCGCACTGGAGCGTTATCCTTATGTAACGGAAGAACTGGAGCGTCGTGCACAGGATATCCTGATGTATATGCTTGCTGAGAAAGATGGCTATTCTGACGAACAGGTTGATGCAAGCCAGACACTTTCAGAAAAATATTCTGTTATAGCTGCGAGAGATATGCGTCAGAACGGTTACCAGATTCACTCAACAATTGATAAAGAAGTTTACGACAAGATGGAAGAAGTTAAAAATAATTACACCCGTTTTGATGGCGAAAGAGAAGGCGAAGAATGGGATGCTGAAGAAGGACGCTTTGTACCTGTAATGGAACAGGAACAGGTTGGAACAGTGCTCATGGAAAATGCGACTGGTAAGATTATCAGCTTTACAGGCGGTCGTGACCATGAAAGAAACAGTATTAATCACGCTACCCGATCATTTAGATCGACAGGTTCTACAATTAAACCTTTAGCTGTGTATGCCCCAGCTATCGAATATGGATTGATAGGTGCAGGTTCACCATTAGCCGATGTTGCCTTTACAGGTCCTGGTGGATGGTCACCTGAAAACTTTGTGGCGGGAAGAGAATACGGATTAGTTCCAGCTCGAACAGCACTTGCTGCATCTCATAACCTTTCTGCTGCAAGACTATATGGCAGAATGTTACAGTCCGGCTATACTCCAGGAGAATTTTTTGAAGTAATTGATCCTGAGAAAGTTGAAGAAGAAGAATATGGGTATGGTGCATTCTCTCTTGGTGGACAGAGTCAAGGTGTAACCGTTGAAGAAAACGTATCTGCATATGCTGCTATAGCAAATTATGGTCAGTACAACGAACCATATATGATTGAAAAAATTATCGATAGAGACGGTAATGTGGTATTTGAACATGAAACAGCACCAAAAGAAATGTTCTCTCCAGCCACTTCATATGTAACAATTGACATGATGAGAGATACGCTTACTTCGATTGGATCCGGAAGAACTGCACCAGGCTACTTGAACTTTTCAACTGACTGGGCAGGAAAATCTGGAACGTCACAGTTTACCTGGGATAACTGGTTTATCGCTTCAAACCCTGAAATTACATTTGGTTTGTGGCTTGGTTATGATACGCCTAAGTCTCTCAGAGATCAAAGCTCAGTCCGTGCAATTAATCTCTGGGCATTCATGATGAATGGTGTAAATGAAATCAGGACGGACATGATTGATCCTGACTACAGCTTCCAGCAGCCTGAGGGCGTTGTAAGCCGTTCATTCTGTACATTCACAGGTCTGCCTGCAGGTCAGGCATGTTCTGCTGCAGGACTTGTCACCTCTGATTTATTTACAACTGCATGGAGTCCATCAGGTGAAGAAGCCGGACTTGAGACATCTAAATACGTTACAAGAAACGGCGAACGCTATATTGCCCTTGATTCCACACCGGATGAATTTTCATCAACCGGTGCGATCCTGAGCCCTGATTTTGCTGAATCCATGTTATTCCCTTATGGCGGAGATGCTTCAAAGCTATTCCCAGAGGATAACAACTTCTTCGATAATATGCTTGTAGCAGATAATAAACTTGAAGACGACGGCTCAAATCCATCAGCGGTTACAGCCAGCGCTTCAGGAGATACTGTCAGCTGGACAAATTCCGGCAGTGGAGACGTTGTTGGGTACCGCATCTATTCCGGCTCACGCAAAGTCACAATCAGTCAATTTGATGATGATAATTCTGCAACACTTCCTTCAGGCACATATGAAGTTGTAGCAGTAGATGT
Source organism: Jeotgalibacillus haloalkalitolerans (assembly GCF_034427455.1). Classification (NCBI taxonomy): domain Bacteria; kingdom Bacillati; phylum Bacillota; class Bacilli; order Caryophanales; family Caryophanaceae; genus Jeotgalibacillus; species Jeotgalibacillus haloalkalitolerans. The sequence goes on from NZ_JAXQNN010000002.1 coordinate 909,000, forward strand.
TGCGGGTAAAGAATCAGCAAGGTCCAATGAAGTACGAATTGGTGCTGAACCTGATCCTGAACCGGCAGAATCGGAAGAACCCGAAGATAACAGTAATGCCAATGCCGGTAATGGCAACAGCAGTGGAAGCACACCTCCTGCCGAGGAAGAACCTCCGGCAGAAGAGGAACCACCTGCTGAAGAAGAACCTCCTGCCGAAGAAGAGCCTCCTGCCGAAGAAGAGCCTCCTGCCGAGGAAGAACCTCCTGCTGAGGAAGAGCCTCCTGCTGAGGAAGAGCCTCCAGGCGATGGTGATGAAGGATAATAATTGGAACCAGAATTGCAAGTGCAATTCTGGTTTTTTTTATGAAAAAATCCGCCCTGCTATCCAGGACGGATTTTTCTCTATCAGTCTTCCATTGTAGACAAATCACCAGTAGGCAGATCAAGCTCCCATGCTTTTAATACGCGTCGCATAATCTTACCGCTTCGTGTTTTCGGCAGCTTATCTTTGAATTCAATCTCTCTTGGCGCTGCATGCGCTGAAAGACCTTTCTTTACGTGCTGTCTGATTTCTTCTTTCAATTCATCGCTTGCTTCATAACCTTCACGGAGTGCGATAAATGCTTTAATAATTTCACCGCGAACAGGATCAGGTTTTCCGATTACACCTGCTTCAGCGATTGCCGGATGTTCTACAAGCTTACTTTCTACTTCGAATGGTCCAACACGCTCTCCTGAAGTCATAATGACATCATCAATTCTGCCCTGGAACCAGAAGTAACCATCTTCATCCTGATAAGCAGAATCCCCTGATACATACCAGTCACCCGGCATAAAATAAGATTCGTATTTCTCTTTATTATTCCAGATCGTATGCATCATAGATGGCCAGCCCTTTTTTAATGCCAGGTTCCCCATGCGGTTTGCCGGGAGCTCATTCCCCTGATCATCTACAATCGCTGCTTCAATGCCTGGTACAGGTTTACCCATAGAGCCTGGACGGATTTCCATCGCAGGATAATTACAGATCATCTGTCCGCCGGTTTCAGTCATCCACCAGGTATCATGGATGCGGTGGTTAAATACCTTCATACCCCATCTGATTACCTCAGGGTTAAGCGGCTCACCTACACTTAGTACATGGCGGAGGTTTGACAGGTCATATTTCTTAACCAGCTCGTCACCTGCCCCCATCAGCATGCGGAATGCTGTTGGTGCACTGTACCATACTGTTACTTCGTAATCCTCAAGCATCTGATACCATGCTTCAGGACTGAAGCGGCCACCGACGATGACAGATGTCGTCCCAGTCAGCCACGGGCCAAAGATTCCATATGATGTACCTGTCACCCACCCAGGATCAGCTGTACACCAGTAAATATCATTGTCTTTCAGATCAAGCACCCATTTAGCCGTCTGATAATGCTGCAGCATTGCACGCTGTACATGCAGAACCCCTTTAGGCTTGCCTGTTGAACCTGATGTATAGTGAAGAATTAATCCATCATCCTGTTCAAGCCATTCAATATCAAAAGACCGGCCTGCATCTTTGAAGTGCTGGTTGAAGTCGATATACTTGCCATCTTCTTTGACATTGTCCCCAATAACAAGAACGTGCTTTAAGTTTGGCAGTTCATCCACCGGAATTCTTTCAAGCAGTTCAGGTGTTGTAATGATCGCTTTCGCATCACTATCCTCAAGGCGGTCTCTTACTGCACCTTCCATAAATGCTTCAAATAACGGACCTACAATTGCGCCGATTTTCAGTGCACCTAATAATGCAAAGTAGAGCTCAGGAGATCGTGGCATAAAAATAAAGACTCTGTCTCCTTTTTCAATATCCGCCTGGCTTTTCAGCACATTGGCTGCTTTATTCGTCATTTCTTTCATTTCTCTGAACGTATATTTCTCATTACGTTTTGCATCGCGGTAATACAATGCAATCTTATTCTTTTTATCCCCTTCGGCATGACGGTCGATTGCTTCATACGCCATATTGATCTTGCCTGTATGATGCCATGAAAATTCCTTTTCTACCTCACTCCAGTCAAATGATTCAACTGCAGATTCATAGTTTTGAAGATTATAGTCTCCTTTAACTGATGGTAGCGCTTCCAATTTCATATTATCTTCCCCCTATGTACAAGTTCTTTTACAGTATAGTACACTTCCAATATTATCTCAATTTTTTTAATATTCCCGCACAAACTGATTCTGCTTTTTCTTGAAAGCGCTTTTACAATTAGGGTATGCTGTATAGTAGGATTACTATGAAATGTAGGTGACTGTAAATGGACCATCCAAAACTTTATAATGCGAAAGAACTGAAAACAGCTAAAGGTGCAATTATGATAGAAGGTCCTGTATCTAAAGACCAGCTTGCATCGATGGAATTTCATGAGGATCTTGTCGCTTTCCGTGTACCGGATCAGCAGCATAAAGCGCTGATTGAAATTGCAGGACTACCTGAAGGCAGAATTATCATCGCCAGAGATCACAATACGATTGTCGGCTATGTAACTTATTTGTATCCTGATCCGCTTGAACGGTGGTCTCAGGGAAAAATGGATAACCTGATAGAGCTTGGAGCCATTGAAGTGATTCCAAAATACCGCGGTGCTTCTGTCGGTAAAAATCTGCTGCGCGTATCCATGATGGATGATGCAATGGAAGATTATATTGTGATTACGACTGAGTATTACTGGCACTGGGATTTAAAAGGAACAGGACTGAATGTGTGGGATTACCGAAAAGTAATGGAAAAAATGATGAATGCCGGCGGGCTTGAATATTATGCGACGGATGACCCTGAAATCAGCTCTCATCCTGCTAACTGCCTTATGGCCAGGATCGGGAAACGCGTGGATCCTGAATCTATTCAGAAATTCGACCAGCTCAGATTCATGAATCGATTTATGTACTAGGAGGTATGACCAGTGATCATTGAAGATATGATGGTGCGTGATGTACATACACTTGCACCGGACGCTACACTGAATGAAGCGATAGAACTGATGAGTAAGGAAAAAGTCCGTCATCTGCCTGTGACAGATGTGACCGGAAGAGTTGTAGGTATTATCACTGATCGGGATATAAAAGAGTTCTCACCCTCCCCTTTTCAGACAGCCGACAGTAAGCAGCTTTACGAAACCAAACTGCTCGATATTATGACAACACCTGTCATAACCGGACACCCGCTGGATTTTGTTGAAGAAGTAGCTGTATTGTTCATGGAAGAAAAAATCGGATGTCTGCCAATTGTCAGTGAAGACAAGCTTGTAGGGATGATTACTGAAACAGACATTCTTCATACACTTGTCCAATTAACAGGCGCAACGCAACCAGGTTCTCAAATCGAAGTAAAGGTGCCTAACAAGCAGGGGATGCTGTATGAAGTGGCTGGCATTATCCGTAAAAACCATTCAAATATCCATTCAGTGCTCGTATACCCTGACCGGCATGATGAAAAATATAAAGTTTTAGTATTCCGCGTACAAACAATGAATCCAATGTCCGTCATTGAAGACTTACGCGAAGAAGGGCATGAAGTATTATGGCCAAACCTTCCAAGTTCTCCTCTGTAGAAAAGGATGCAGTCTTCATCTATTCGGATGATCTATTAAACTATCGTTTCTCAGAAGATCACCCATTTAATCAGAAAAGGCTGCAGCTTACACTGGATTTATTAAAGTTTTCAGGTGCCATCTCTGAATCGGACATTGTCCCGCCCCGTCTTGCTACTGATGAAGAACTGAACCTGATTCACGATATGTCTTATATCGAAGCAGTCAAGATGGCTGGCAGGGGTGAATTATCAAGGGAAAAAGCAGAGAATTTCGGTCTTGGCACAGAAGACACGCCTATATTTAAAGATATGCACGAAGCCAGCGCAAGACTTGTTGGAGGCACTTTGACAGCAGTAGATCTTGTGATGGAAGGAAAAGCTTTACATGCATTGAATCTTGGTGGAGGATTGCACCACGGTTTCAGAGGAAAAGCTTCTGGATTTTGTATTTATAATGACAGCTCAGTGGCAATCAGGTATATGCAGGAGAAATATAATGCCAGAGTGCTATATATCGATACAGATGCGCATCATGGTGACGGTGTACAATGGTCTTTTTACGATGATCCCACCTCCTGTACATTGTCTTTACATGAGACCGGACGTTACCTGTTCCCCGGCACAGGCGCCGTAAATGAGCGCGGTCATGGAAAAGGCTACGGTTATTCTTTTAATATCCCGCTTGATGCTTTTACAGAAGATGAATCTTTTCTCGAAGCATATGAGCGATCTTTCAGGGAAGTCATTGAATTCTTTAAGCCTGATGTGATCCTGACACAAAATGGTGCTGATGCCCATTGTTTGGACCCACTGACGCATTTATCTTCTACGATGAGAATTTATGAGGAAATTCCAAAGCTTGCTCATGAACTTGCACATAAGTATTGCGATGGAAAATGGATCGCAGTTGGCGGTGGCGGCTATGATATCTGGCGCGTCGTTCCGAGGGCATGGTCACGCATCTGGATGGAAATGACCGGAAAATACCCTGAATCAGGAGACCTTCCTGAAGAATGGCTTGATAAATGGCAACTCTCATCACCCGTTCCATTGATTAAAACATGGCATGATCCTGAAGGTATCTATCAGGGGATTCCGCGCAAAAAAGAAATCACTGAGAAAAATGCACAGACAGTAGAGAAAGCATTATACCCTATCCAAAAATCAAAGAAAATTTGAGATTGAGAGATCAACGTTATAGATGATTAACTACTGACAGATTTTATAGTGCAGCGGAGCGTAAGGCGGCAACTCGAGGACGTATAGAGTGAAGCTGAGACCCCGCAGCCGCAGGCGAGGAGGATTAGCAAGCTCTGTCTGGAATGGGTCCATCTGAATCGCAGCGAAACGGTTTAGAGCCTGAGACAAAGTCCCAGGCTCTTTTTATTGCGCTTCACCTTCATCAAGGTACTGATTCAAAATGACAACTTCAACTCTTCTGTTCATCGCCCAGCCTTCAGGACCGTCATTAGCTGCCACAGGCCTTGTATCACCATACCCGACCGCCGCAAAGCGTTCTGAGCTGATTTGATACCTCTCCTGCATATACCTCACTACGCTGCTCGCTCTTGCGCCGGAGAGCTCCCAGTTTGAAGGATAGACAGCAGTCTGAATCGGTCTGTTGTCAGTATGTCCCTCGATCCGGACAAAGTTAGGAATATCTTCAAGCAGATCACCTACCTTTTGCAGTACAGGTTCTGCTTCCGGAAGCAGCTCTGCACGTCCTGAATCAAATAGTACCTGCTCCTGCAGTGTAATGACCACTCCCCGGTCTGTCTCTGATGCTGTTACCTGTTCAGTCAGATTATTTTCTTCAAGAAACGCATTAATATTACGGTACAGCTCCTGTAATTCAATGTCTTCCCTGATTTCTTCTTCGAGCCATTCTTCGTCAAAAGGAATAATTGTCTCTGACTGATCAAAAATTCCCTGATTTTTAAAGGCCTGGGTCAAAGAATCAAACTTTGCCTCATCCACTTGTGAAATAGAGAATAACAGAATAAAGAATACGAGAATCAGCATCATAAAATCTGCAAATGTAACCATCCATTTAGGCGTATTATTTTCAGGGTGAGAGGCTGAAACAAACCTTTTACGCCCTGCCATCTGTTTTCGCCTCTTTTATCTGTGGTATCACACGATCAGACTCAGACAGATAAACAGATAATTGCTCCTCAAGCACCCTTGGGTTCTGACCGTGATGGACACCGATCACCCCGTCTAGCATTGCCTGCTTCATAAAGATTTCTTTCTCTGTCTTCTGGGCAAGCTTACTTGCGATTGGATGAAATACCAGGTTAGCAAGCAGCACACCATAGAAAGTCGTTAATAGCGCAATGGCCATATTCGGTCCGATGGCTGAAGGGTCATTTAATTCCTGCAGCATCAGGACAAGTCCGATCAGTGTGCCAAGCATTCCCCACGCAGGTGCATAGTCCCCGGCCTTTTCAATCATCCTTCTATTGCGTTTATGTCTTTCTTCAAGTGACTGGATCTCAGCCTCAAGAATATCTGTAATGGACTCACTTTCCACACCATCTATCGCAAGGTAGACCCCTTTTCTCATAAATGGATCTTTGATCTCTTCAAGCTCTCTCTCCAGTGACAGCAGCCCTTCACGCCTTGCAATCTCGGCAAGCCTGACGAAAAGGCTGACGACCTCTTTTACGTCAGATGGCTGCTGTTTAAAAGCCTGAAACATCACAATCAGGATTCTTTTTAGTTCACTTAAAGGAAAAGTAACTGTTAATGCTGCAAACACACCGCCGAGTACGATCAGTAGTGAAGGCAGATGAAAGAAGAAAGAAAAGCCGTCAGATCCGCTATTCCAGGCAATCGCACCAGCAATTAGAATGATCCCCGCTATCACGCCAACCGGTGTTAAAGCATCAAAACGTTTCATTGTCCAAACTCCCCACAATTGTAATAAAAGCCAGCCAGGAAACCCCCGACTGGCTCGAATGTAACATCTTCTCTATTTTATATATCGGCTGACAGCCTTTAGATGTTAAGAATGGTTCAGTATTATTTTGTTGATTGTCTCTCTTCAATTCTGTGAGGAAGTACAACAGTCTGATCGTCAATTGATTCTTTATTCATCAGCTTCGTTAACAGACGCATGGCTACTGCACCAATATCATAAAGCGGCTGCACGACTGATGTCAGCTGCGGGCGTACCATCAGTGCAAGCTTTGTATTATCAAAGCTCATCACTTCCACGTCCTCAGGAATATTCAAACCTTCGTCCTGGGCACCATGAACAACACCCAGAGCCATCTCATCATTACCAACGAAAATAGCAGTCGGCTTGTGATCCAGTTCACGCAGCTTTGCCCATGCATCCAGCCCGCTGTCATAAGTATAGTCACCTTCAAATACGAAATCTTCACTATAAGTAAGTCCGTTGTTTTCAAGTGCAGCTTTGTATCCTTCAAGCTTCATGGAACGGTTGATTGTGTCATGGAATGGTCCGCTGACAAATGCAACATCCTTGTGACCTTTTTCAATCAGAGAGGTAACAGCATCCACTGAAGCTTGATAATAATCAATATTAACTGACGGTGTCTGATTCGTTTCTTCCACTGAGCCTGCAATCACGATCGGTACAGGTGAGCGCTGAAATTCAGCTACGTGCTCTTCTGTAATACGTCCGCCCATGAAGACAATGCCATCCACCTGTTTACCAAGCATTGTGTTCAGCAGGTGCAATTCCTTTTCCTCATTCTGATCTGAGTTACTCAGGATAATGTTGTATTTATACATTGTCGCAATGTCTTCAATACCACGGGCAAGTTCAGCGAAAAAGATATTTGAAATATCCGGGATAATCACGCCGACTGTTGTTGTTTTCTTACTTGCAAGACCGCGTGCCACTGCGTTAGGACGGTAGCCCAGACGCTCGATTACTTCAAGCACCTTTTTTCTTGTTGCAGGTTTTACATTCGGATTTCCATTTACTACACGGGAAACAGTCGCCATCGAGACGTTTGCTTCTCGTGCTACATCATAAATTGTAATGTTCATTGACAGCACTCCTTTGATACATTTTCATTTATTTTCATTTTACACGAAAAATGCGTTTATACGAACTAATAACACATGATTGCTCAATTACACTATCATACTCGACTGATAAGGCGCTTTCAACAAAATCAAAAAAAATCTGAAGCTTTATGACAAAGCTTCAGATTTTGTTCAATTATTTAGCATGTACACCCAGGTATTCCTGAATTGCATTCCAGAAGCTGTCAAACTGCTCGAAGTTCATCTGCTGGGCAGAATCTGATAAAGCAACTGCCGGATCAGGATGCACTTCTGCCATGACACCGTCAGCTCCTACAGCAAGTGCTGCCTTAGCCGTTGGCAGTAACAGATCACGACGGCCTGTAGAATGTGTAACATCTACGAATACCGGTAAATGTGTTTCCTGCTTCAGGATTGGCACTGCAGAAATATCAAGTGTGTTTCTTGTCGCTTTTTCATACGTACGGATACCACGTTCACAAAGGATAATCTTATCGTTACCCTGAGCCATAATATATTCAGCAGCATTGACAAATTCATCAATTGTTGCAGATAATCCGCGCTTCAGCAGGACAGGCTTCTTAGATGCACCTGCTGCTTTTAACAGTTCAAAGTTCTGCATGTTACGTGCACCGATCTGGATTACATCAATGTAATCTGCTGCTTCTTCAATATGAGCAGGGTTTACAATTTCACTGATCACTGCAAGATCATGCTTATCTGCTACCTGCTTAAGAATCTGAAGACCTTCAAGTCCAAGTCCCTGGAAGTCGTATGGAGACGTTCTAGGCTTGTAGGCTCCGCCACGAAGCAGTTTAAGTCCCTTCGCTTTCATCTGCTCAGCAACAGCATCAACCTGTTCAAATGATTCTACCGCACATGGTCCGAAGATAAATTGAGGCGTACCATTACCGATACTTTCACCTTTCAGCGTTACAACTGTATCCTCATTTTTCTTCTTACGGGATACAAGCAGCGCTTTACGGTGATCGTCTTTTTGTAATTCAAGTCCTGCCTTAAAGATCTCTTTAAAAATATGCTCAATGGTAGAATTCAAAAATGGACCTTTGTTATGCTCCTTCAGGAGATCAAGCATTGCCCGCTCACGAACAGGTTCAAATCGGTTCATTCCCTGCTTTTCTTTTACACGTCCAATTTCCTGAACAGTTTCTGCACGCTGATTAATCAGTTCAAGCAGCTGAAGGTTCATCTCATCTACTTTCTTTCTAAGCTGGTCTAATTCAACATTTGTCATAACAAAACATTCCTTTCCCTTGAAAATACCATTGATTGCCTAGCTGTCTTTTCCATCTTTCTGAATTGTGTTACATTTTGATAGAAGTGATCAGCTGATCAATTGTAGATCATTATATATGAAGTTTTTTAAAAAGTCACGAAAAATATTTTATTAATTAAACGCTTTTAAGCGGTAAAGCGTGAAAGTGAAGGTGTGCATTCGTGGAAAAACTATTTGCATTGGATATTGGAACCCGCTCGATTGTCGGTCTGATCATGTCTGTGGATTCATCCGGATATGAACTGATCGATTATATTCAAAAGGAGCATAAGGAGCGTGCGATGCTGGATGGACAAATTCATCACGTCCCTGCTGTTGCCTCTCTGATCACAGAAATCAGACATGAACTTGAAGCAATACATGGTCCTTTAAAAGAAGTTTCTGTTGCAGCAGCCGGACGGGCTTTAAGAACGCAGAGAGCGATTTATTCTAAGGAATTGTCAGCTGATAAAATACTGACTAAACAGGATATTTTACATATGGAATTAAGTGCAGTCCAGTCTGCTCAGGAGGCAGCTGCTGCGAGCGAAGATAGTCAGCATTATCACTGTGTCGGGTATTCCGTAGTCCGCTATCAGCTCGATCATAAGGATATTGGCAGTCTTGAAGACCAGCTTGGAGACCATGTAAGTGTTGAAATCATTGCAACGTTCCTTCCGAGAGTGGTGGTTGAGTCATTACTGGCCTCTTTAAGCAGAGCTGGACTTCAAATGAACGCGTTAACCCTTGAACCCATTGCAGCGATTAATGTACTTATCCCCCCCTCCATGCGCAGGCTGAATGTGGCACTCGTGGATATTGGCGCCGGGACTTCAGATATTGCGATCTCCAATGAAGGAACAGTCACTGCATACGGCATGGTACCGGTCGCAGGCGATGAAATCTCAGAAGCGCTCAGTGATTACTATCTGCTTGATTTTAATGATGCAGAAAAGCTGAAAAGAGCATTAACCGGACCGGATGAAGAAATCGAATTTACTGATATTCTCGGCTTTACCCAGCAGCTTTCCAAACAGGACATCATTAAAGCAATCACACCCGCTGTTGAAAAACTGGCTGAATCTATTTCCGGGGAAATGATTTCACTGAACCTTGAACATGCTCCTAAAGCAGTCATGCTTGTCGGAGGAGGCAGTCTCACACCACAACTCACTGATAAACTTGCAGAAAAACTGAGCCTCCCTGTAAACAGAGTTGCCGTCCGGGGTATTGAAGCGATTCAGGGATTAAAGCTGAACCACAAGTCAGCCATCGGACCGGAGCTCGTCACACCAGCCGGGATTGCAATTGCTGCAAATCAGATGCCGATAAATTATATGCCCGTCAAGGTGAATGGTCACGATGTGCGCCTGTTTGAGATCAGAGAATTAAATGCAGGGGATGCAGTTCTTTCTGCCGGATTAAGTGTGCCAAAGCTATATGGTAAACCCGGTCTCGCTAAAATCGTAAAAATTAACGGTACGACTGTTACACTGCCCGGAACACATGGACTCCCTCCATCAATTCTGATCAATGGGATTAAAAGTGATTTTGATACAGCTATACATGCAAATGATGAGATTGTCGTAGAAGCGGGTGAAAACGGAAAAGAATCTGACGTCCAAGTGAAGGATTTACTTGAAGAGTCCATCGCAATGGATGTGACGATTAACAGCAGACAATATCATCTGAAAAGAAAAGTGTTCTTGAATGGCATGAAAAAAAGCATAGAGACGCTTGTTCAGGATCGAGATGAAATCAGTATTGAACATAAAATCTCAGCTGGTGAAGCTTTTTTAACAGCCGGGATCATTGTCCCGGACCCCGAAAATACGTTTTACCTGACAGTAGATGGCAAGGGAACTTATTTCCCGCAGTGGGATCAGGTATTTATTCATAATGGACAGACTTTCCCTTTGAAGAAACTCAACCGGATTATTCATAATAGGGATGTATTATCGTTACCTCCTGTTACAGGCCGCACAGTTGCTGATTTAAAGAAAGAGCTGAACCTTGAGGAAAATGGCGGTACATTATTCTTCAATGAGCAGGAGGTCAAGGTCTCCCTTACCTCTTCACAAATTATTAAAAACGGCGTTTCACTGGGTGATCACGAAAAACTGCAAAGCGGGGATGTGATCGAAATTAAGACCCGCACTGATGGCATGATTTTTCAGGATATCTTTAATTTTGTTGAATGGCGCCCGCCCACATCAGCTAAAAAAATTGAAGTGAAGAAAAATGGAGAGGATTGTGATTTGTCTTCGCCTGTTATGCCGGGGGATGCACTTGAAGTCATTGTCCACCAATAAATAAAAAAGCTGGCCGCGGCCAGCTTTTTTATCTGTTACTTGCTTCTTTCAGTGCTTTTTCAGTAATACGGGAGTGAGAGGTGTTCCATACCGGCTCTCCGTTTTTCACATGAAAAACCTGTGGAGATTCATGACGGGTATTAAATGCTTCTGCAATGTGTGTGGATGTTTCCCGTGCTTCCTGAATTGGCACATAGACGAACTTTACATCCTGATTGTTTGTAAATGACTGGCATGCTTTGTATGCAGCCGTAGAAATCGGACAAGTCAGGCTGTGTTTCAAGATAAAAAACTCTTGTTCATTTTGCAGAACTTCATTGAATTGATCTACGCTTGAGATCTTTTCCATGCAGTTCACTCCCTTTCATGAGAACTATCTGCCCGTTCTGAGCGGCTCATTAGATGTTGGCGGTGTTAAAGGATCTACCGGATGAACGGTCGGCAGTGAAGGATCCTTCGCAGTGACAAGCGTTGGAGCCTGCTCTTCAGACTTACCTTTAGAGCGGAATGATTTTACTTTCTCCACTACACCACTTGACTGATCCTGAACATTCTTGGAAATCACTGCTGACTTCTCTTTCGCCAGTGCAGCCATTTCTGAACTTTTGGTAACAGCCTGATCCTTCCATTCATAAGAACGATCCTTCAGACGACCAGCCTGCGTATTCAGGTCCTGACGGAACTCCCCGCCGGATTTAGGTGCCAGAATCAACGCAGTCACTGCTCCTGCAATACTTCCGATTAATGCGCCAAGTACAAAATCTCTTGAATTAGTATTTTTCTCCATAACTGATCCTCCTGCATTGTTTTATTTTTGATTTTCATCAACCGGGGGCAATGCGCGCTGAGGTTCAGGATATTTTTCCCGTGACGTATATTCTTTTTTACGCGTCTTCCATTTATTACGGATTTCCATTGCCACATTGCTCCACTGTACTACCTGAGCAATTTTTTCTTCGTTTTGTTCAGCAGTCTGCGTTACTGAATGGGTGATTTTCCCGATCGAGTTATTCAGCTGCTGCACGTTTGTGCCTACACCTTTTACTGCATCGACAACTGAATTCAATTTTGCGGACTTGCCCTGAATATCTTCAGCCAGTCCATTTGTCTTATGTAAAAGTTCAGTCGTTTCTGTTGTAATACCGTCAAGCTGCTTTTGAAGTGCAGCGACAGTGTCAGCCAGACTGTTCAGTGTTTTCTTTACTGCATTAAGTGTAACCGCCAGACTGATACATAAAATTAAAAAGCCTCCTGCTGCAAGCAGCGCACTAATATAAAGTAATAATTCCATAATCACTTTCAGCTCCTTTCTATTTATAATTTGGTATTACCCTTGCCCCCTGATACCTAAACGCTCACAGTCCCTATTCTCTAAAGAACTGCTGATTTCCTTCAAGAAATTTAAATTCGGCATAAAAAAGAGGCCTGATTGATCCAGGCCTCTGAAAAGTAATCATGATTGTTCTTTAATCCAGTCTTCAAAAGACTCCTGGAATTTCTGAACGTCTCCGGCACCCATGAAGAGGAATACACCGTCTTCATGCTTCCCTAGCACAGAAGGGTCCTCAACTGTCAGAATTTCAGCTCCGTCAATTTTATTCTGGAGATCTGAAATGGACAGTTTGCCGTGGTTTTCACGGGCTGAGCCAAAGATTTCACAGAGATAAACATGGTCAGCAGCTCTCAGACAGTCTGCAAATTCCTCAAGGAACGTTTGTGTTCTTGTGAAAGTATGCGGCTGAAAGATTGCGATAATGTCTCTGTCAGGATATTTTTTTGAAGCTGAGTCAAGTGTTGCCTTAATTTCAGTCGGATGATGGGCATAATCATCGATCAGCGTCCGGTTACCGATATGCTTTTCAGTGAAGCGTCTTTTTACGCCGCCAAAGGTTTTCAGCTGCGCCTGAACCACTTCAGTATTAATCCCCTCGTAGTGGCAGATCGCAATAACTGAAAGAGCATTTAAAATTGTATGATCTCCATACATCGGGATCTCAAAGGATGCAAAATATTCATTTCTGACAAATACATCAAAAGCAGTACCTGCCGGCGACGTTTCTACATTGCGCGCCTGAAAGTCATTTTCCTCATTAAATCCGTAAAATAATACAGGAACGTTTGCTACAAGGCTTTGAAGATGTTCATCATCTCCACAGGCAATAATGCCTTTATTCACCTGTTTTGCCATATCCTGAAATGCTGAGAACACATCATCAATATCAGCAAAATAGTCTGGGTGATCAAAATCGATATTTGTCATGATCATGTAATCCGGTGAATATGACAGGAAGTGTCTGCGATATTCACAGGCTTCAAATACAAAGTATTTACTGTTTTCATATCCTTTACCGGAGCCGTCTCCGATCAGATATGAAGTCTGGTCAGCACCCTGCATCACATGGGCTAAGAGACCGGTAGTTGACGTTTTTCCGTGTGCACCTGAAACCCCTACGGAAATATATTCATTCATGAAATCCCCGAGGAATTTGTGATATCTGATCAGTTCAATGCCCTGATCTTTTGCCGCCTGAATCTCTTCATGATCATCAGGAAAGGCATTTCCTGCGATAACCGTCATACCCGGTTTAACATTTTCTTTATTAAAGGGCAATATTTCAATCCCTCTGTCTTCAAGAGGCTTTTGTGTAAAAAAGCGCTTATCAATATCTGATCCCTGTACTTCATGCTTCATATCGTGAAGAATTTGAGCAAGGGGACTCATGCCCGATCCTTTAATTCCTACAAAGTGAAAACTTGTCATGGTTGAACCTCCAACAGTCAGATGCCTGAGCAGTCTGACGGTATATAATTATCTTATAGTCTGGCACATATTTTGTTATTATAACATGTTTTAAAATGCGCACAAATAAACAGTTTATTTTACTGATCTTGCAGCATCCTGTAACTCTGAGAGATCTTCATGTGCCATCAGCACGTCACGGGGTTTACTCCCTTTAGACTCTGAAATCCATCCGTTTTTCTCCATCATATCAATCAGTCTTGCAGCACGATTGTAACCAATTCTAAACTGTCTTTGAAGCAGAGACGTTGAAGCGCCTCCCTGGGCAATGACAAACTCACACGCTTCAGTCAGCAGTTCATCCTCTTCATCCTGAAAATCCACTTTTGCCAGCAATTCTTCCTGTTCAAATAAATAGGATGCCTTACGCTCATTTCTGACATGAGCTGCGACTTCATCGATTTCATCATCAGAAACAAATGTTCCCTGAAGTCTGACAGGCTTTGAAGCTCCGTTTTCAAGAAACAGCATATCACCGCGGCCCAGCAGCCTTTCTGCTCCTGAGCTGTCGATAATCGTCCTTGAGTCCACCTGTGAACTGACTGAGAACGCAATTCTTGTTGGAACGTTTGCCTTAATCAACCCTGTAATGACGTCTACAGATGGACGCTGCGTTGCGATCAGCAGATGAATTCCGCAGGCTCTTGCTTTTTGCGCAATACGGCAAATGGCTTCCTCTACATCAGCAGGAGACATCATCATCAGATCAGCAAGCTCATCGATCACAACAACAAGATAAGGCAGTTTTTGAGAATAGTTACCTTCATTCTTCACCTTGTGATTGTAACGTTTAATATCTCTTACCCCCGCATGAGCAAACAGCTGATAACGTCTTTCCATCTCTTCTACAGCCCACTTTAATGCTGCAGTAGCTGCTTTTACATCCGTGATAACCGGGCTCACAAGGTGTGGAATATGGTTATATGGCGCGAGCTCAACCACTTTAGGGTCAATCAGCAGCATTTTCACATCATCCGGTGAAGCGTGATACATCAGGCTGATCAGAATTGAGTTAATGCAGACACTTTTTCCTGATCCGGTTGCACCGGCAATCAGGCCGTGTGGCATTTTACTGATATCCGTGACAACCGGTTTCCCTTCAATATCAAGTCCAAGTGCGACAGGCAGTGTCGCTTCACTGTTTTGAAAAGCTTCATCTGCGAGAATCTCTTTTATCGCAACGGGTCTGCTGTGAGGGTTCGGGATTTCTATCCCTACTGCCATCTTGCCTGGTATTGGTGCTTCCATTCTGATATCCCTTGCTGCAAGTCCAAGTTTAATGTCATCAGTCAAGCTTGTGATTTTACTGACTTTTACCCCTTTTTCAGGGAATAATTCAAATCTTGTTACTGAAGGTCCCTGAGTCACATTTTTCACTGTTGCATTTACATTAAAATGGAACAATGTCTCATTTAATAACTCAGCCTGATAATCCAGCCATTCCTGATCCGGTTCTGCATGTACCGGTGGTGAGAGTAAATCTAACGACGGCTTCATGAAGTGAGGCAGTTCTTCCTCAGCGGTAATCTGTGTTTTATCAGGCTGCTCGGGTTCAGCCGGCGGTTCTTCCTTATGATCATGATCATTATTATATGACTCACGCACACGTTTGCGTCTATCCTGCTTCAGCATCATGACGTTAAAAGGTACTCTTCCGGCTTTTGGCTTTTCTTCAGCAGCAGGTTCAGCTGCCTGCTCTTCCGGACGTCTGTCTTTGAGAGGTTCAATTTGTTCTTCTGATTGAGAAAGCTCCTCATTATGATCAACTTCCTGCGTTTCAGATGCATGCTGCAGGCTGACGTTTTCCTCTTCCCTTACAAACTGGTCCTCAGCTTCCTGAGCCTGTGCTGTTTCTTCGACGGCGAGAACAGGTTCTTCCTGCTTTTCCCCCGGGACAGCTTCAGGACTTTCCTCTTCACGAACTTCAGCCTTTTCCTCAGGCTGTTCATAATCCGTCTCATTGGACTCCGGCTCATCAGTTTGAGTGACAACAGGAGGTTCATTTTTCTGTCTGAGTTCTTCAAAAGATAGGACTTCAGCAGCCTGTCCAGCCTGATCCTGCTTCTTATCCGCAGCGATTTTCCTCTTCAGCTCCTGAAAGGATGAAATTTCGTATTCAACTTCTTCAGTATTATGTAACGGCTGAATCTTTTTCGGCCTGTCCCTGAAACCATATATAGGGGACGGCACATCAGTCGGTTTAAATGGCCCTGCGTTAGGACTCTTTTCAATAATCCGGGATTTTTCCGGCACTGCTTCTTTTTTGGGCTCACGTTCTTTTTTCTGGGATGACTCATCCGGAATTAATGGAAACCTGAATTCTCCTTTAGGATACTGATAGGAAACCCTTGTCTGGAGATCTTTTCTGTTTTCCTTTTTAATCGGTGTATCCCGTTCTATCTCATCTTCCTCCTGCCTTTGAACGAAGGACAAGAGTTTCTGAATCCAGTTCATTTACATCACTCTTTCTATTGTGTTCTCATTCATTCTAGCAGGTTTTATCCTATTTTCGCTCGGATTAAACAAAATTGGTCATTTTGGTATACGATGTGGAAAAAATCCGCCCTGTCATAAAAACAGAGCGGATTTCGATTACAGACTGAATGCTTCACCTGCATGTCCATCTTCTAATACCAGAATTCCTTTTTTCTCAGGTGCGTTTGGCAGCCCGAGTTCTTTCGCTGAACAGATCATCCCGCTTGAAGGAACACCTCTAAGTTCAGCATCTTTAATGACCATTCCGCTTGGCATCACTGCGCCAACCTTCGCGACAACAACCTTCTGGCCGGCATCAACATTTGGGGCACCGCATACGATCTGCAGACGTTCTTCCCCTACATTTACCTGACAGATATTCAGCTTGTCAGCGTTCGGATGTTTTTCCATTTCTTCAACAAATCCAATCACAAATTTCGGCGAAAAATCTGCTTCAATCTGATGATCAAATCCGCTTTCCTGAATCATTTGATTCACTTTCTGAAGCTTGGTTTCATCCATTTCTACCGGTCCTTCCGAACGAAATTCCTGTTCAGGCTGACCAAAAATATTGTAGCCGGTCACTTCACTATTTTCACTGTTTTTAATTTGTACAACATTTCCTTTTTGCTCAAATGTTTTCACATGGCGCGGAGTATCCTTTAACTTAATGATCAGAACTTCTCCAACACCGGTTTCATTATAAAATACGTTCATTTTTTTGAATCTCCTTCATCTTTACGTTTGTTTTTGCCGAGAATAAAGACCGGCTCAAGCTCTCCTTCTTCATATAGGAAGGACAGGGCTGTGATCGGCACGTGGCCTGCTGCAAAAAATGACATAGCCATTTGGGCAAGTACATCATATCCTGTTTCATTTCTCATATCACCTATAATCAGGACATCCTGGTGAGGAACAGCGATCGTCATTTCACCTTCCATTTTAGAAGACATTTCTTTCAGGAAAGATTCATTCAGGATTCTGCTTGCATCATATCCATCATTAGAGTTCAGGAAGTAAAACACATTACCTGCTACTTCATCTTTTTTCATTTCTGTTTTCAGTGAACGGACATTAAACATGGCAATTTCTCTGACCTGTTCTTTAGTCCATGACTGCTTTTCAAGAAACTGCTCATCAATCATGCGGTACGTTTTACCAAGATCCACTGCATAATAGATACGCGTTTCAGCAGTATGCTCATCAAAAACAAATGGAACGCCCTCAGAAGATTCGTCCGGAAATGACGTTGAACGAATAACAGGAAAGATCTGCTTTTCTGCTTCCTCAACGACGGTTTCTTTCCCCATCACAGCTAAAGCCTCGTTTATATAATACACAGTTTCTGCGATTGCTTCATCCTTCTTTTCATTCCACTTTCCGACAACACTTGGAAGAGAGACTTCAATCCCTTTTTTTGTATCAGCATTTTCAACACGAAGCTGATCCTTTTCACGGTTATAGCGTATATTTCGACCGGGTTGTTCGAGTTTCTCTGTCAAAATCTTTTTCATTTTAATTGAGTCCATTTTCTCAGCCATGGTACCCCTCCTTATAATGCTATTGATAATCGGTTCACTATTTTTTCTCCGCATATCATTGTACACGAAAACACCCCGCTCCTAAAGCAATTCATATTAGGAGCGGGGGTGTTTATAGATTAAACTGATAAAAAGTTCGTAAACCATATAAAGCCAGTTCCTATAGCAGAGGACGGAGACTACTGCCCTAGGAAAGGACGGGTCCGCAAGGCGAAGCCTGAGGAAGCTCACCGTCCGGGGGCAGGAAAGCGTAGTCCTCTGCGGAAAGGACTGACGGTTGTATTAATCAGTTATGAAGCTTTCAGTCCATCGATGAACTGTTCGATTTCTTCCTGCGTCTTGCGGTCTTTGCTGACAAATCTTCCTGTCTCTGTGCCATCCTCAAATGCCACAAAGCTTGGAATGCCAAATACGCTCAGATCTGCACAGATATCAATAAACTCATCGCGGTCTATATAAATGAACTGATAATCCGGATACTTACTCTCAACATCAGGTAGTATCGGTTCAATTACACGGCAGTCCGGGCACCAGTCTGCTGAAAACATAAAGATATGCTTACCGTTGTCTTTCATCTCATTAAACTGTTCAATCGACTCAAGTTTTTTCATGTTTCATTCCTCCTGTAGCAATTCTCATCTGGCCGGGTTTAATCATTCCCGCCCTGATCATGTAATGAGATAGTAACAGGCTAATCACTGCCGGTCCAATAAAATGCAACAATCCCACTTTAATTAGAACATCCATTGTAAAGCCCATCGTTTCAAAGGTCATGATCTGTCCGACGAAACCACTTGTCCCCATGCCTGCTCCTGATGCATTGTTCTCCATTTGCAACCAGATGGTGCCTATTGGGGCGAGCAGGACCCCAGCAACAGTTGGCGGAATCAGGATCAGCGGGTTTCTCACAATATTCGGTACCTGCAGCATAGAGGTGCCAATCGCCTGAGCAATCGAACCGCCCCATTTATTATCCCTGTAACTTGCAGCTGCAAAACCAATCATCTGCGCACTGCAGCCGATTGCAGCTGCACCGGCTGCAAGACCGTCGAGCTCGAGCATCAATGCGATCGCTGCACTTGAAATCGGTGCAGTCAAAGCGAGTCCCATCAGTCCGGCTACAAGCATCCCCATTACAAACGGACGTTGCTCTGTTGCCCATCCAATGGTTTCACCTGTTGCCTGCATAAAAGATTGAATTTCTGGACCAACTAATGCGGAAATTCCATAGCCTGCCGCAATCGTGACAAAGGGTGTAACAATAATATCAATTTTAGTGGATTGACTGACCAGTTTCCCAATTTCAGTTGAGACAACTGCTGCAACATATGCGCCTGCAGGACCTCCAAGGGCATAACCTGCTGATCCTGTAATCACACCTGCAAATAATACAAGCGGAGGCGCTTTCAGACCATATGCCACTGCTGCTCCAATGGCCGGTCCTGCAAGCCCCATTGCAAGTACCCCCATATCAGTCAGAAAAGGTATTTCAAGCTGATTACCGGCAGTCTGCATAATCAGTCCGATGATTAATGAACTGAAAAGTCCCAGTGCCATAAAGCTTAAGCCGTCAATTAAGTATGTTTTAAAAGATATATGTATGCCTTTTTTCTTTAACAATCCCATGTGATTCTCGCCTCCCTTTAATAGTGTAGTGACAAGTGTAAAGGTTGTAAAGTTTAGTTTATAGGTTTTTTAAAAAGCTGGCTGTTGATTTCCGCTTCAGGGGGACTTCGCGGCCGGGCGGTGAGCCCGCAGGCTTCGCCATGCCAGGTCTCACACGTCCCTTCCTGCCACAGGAGTCGCCCCCCTTACGCTCCAATCAACAGCTGTGCAGAAACAACAATGATCTTTATGGTAGCTTTTATCTAATAGAGAATTTGCAAAAGCAACTCTGCTACGAAATTTTGAAAACTATACAGCCGTTATAGACCTCTGCAGCCCACCTTACCTCCAGTATAAAGTATTGTATAAAAAAACCGGAAGATTACTCTTCCGGGTTTTCCTGCGTCCATTCAGTGGATCTGACCGTTTCCATCATCCATTTTGCATTACTGCTAATGTCTTCAAGCTTAGTGATGGTTGTCATTTTTGTATAATCCATGCCTGTTGTCAATTCATAATTCTCTTCATCAATCTGTCTGAGCAGCACATAGCCGAATCGGTCTTTTTCTTCAAAAGTCTCGTTCACAAGCCATTCTTCTTCAGCTGCTTCTGTCATTGTATAGATGACATCATTTCCAGCTTCTTCATTTAAATGATGAAACAGAACAAATGTCTCGTTACTTTTTTCAATCACAGCATTGTGATCAGATGTTTCAGCTACTTCAGCAGTGTATGGAAGGTGAACTTCCAGATCGTCTAATTCTGTATTTGGTCTTTCAGCTTCTTCAACAAAAATCTCTTCTACTTCTTCCAGCGATTTTTCTCTTTCCTGCTCTATGGTTGTATTACAAGCCGCAAGAATAGCGGACGTGAAAATAATAAATAAGATAAACAGATGTTTCTTCAATGGTTTTCCTCCTTTTGAACACGTTCGCTAACCATCATACTAATCTGCCAAACTTTTGACAACCCTTTGAGACGGCAAATAATTTCCAGCGCGATTTTTGTCATGTTATACTTTATCTATTACATACTAAAAAGGGGCGATTTGATGGAACTGACAATTTACCTGGCAGGAGAGATCCACAGTGACTGGCGTGCAAAGCTGAAGGAACAGGCTGAATCACTTCCTTACAAGCTGCATTTTACCGGTCCGATGGAAAATCACAGCCGCTCTGATGATATCGGAGAAGAAATTCTCGGCGAGCAGCCAAATTCAATCTTTAAAGATGATGCTGCTTCTGCATTTAATAATCTCCGCACGCAGGTCCTGCTGCAAAAATCAGACTTAGTTATTGCTTTATTCGGTGAGCAGTATAAGCAATGGAATACGGCGATGGACGCTTCTGCCGCGTTGACGATGAATAAACCGCTGATTCTGATCAGACCTGAAAAACTGCACCATGCACTAAAAGAGCTGTCGCGCAAAGCCACCGTTACAGTTGAAACACCTGAACAGGCATTAAAAGCTGTATCTTATATTTTTGAGACAGAATAACAAAAAGGGATCGCCTGGGCGATCCCTTTGTTATCTGCTTTTTTCATATTCCCACTGGCCAATCAGGAGTTCTACAATATGCTCAAACATCTGAGCTCTTGTGATTCTTCCATTGGTAAAAAATCCTACTGCACCTTCATTCTGTCTGATGTTAAGCTGTCTGCTGAACTGCTCCATGAGCGGACCCAGCTCCTGTCCTTCACGAAGCGGACCTGCAAGTTCTTCAGGAAGCCTGATACTTGCACCTGATGCTGTAAATGGTTCTTTAAAGCCAGGCACCACTAAAGCACCCCAGTTGCATATAAATAAACCATCTGCTGTCTCAGCTACTCCGCCCTCCAGACCTATCCCTGCAGCCCCCGGCATGAGAGCAGCTGCATTGATTGCCCGATTAATGGCTCCCTGTCTGGTTTCTTCGTGACCAAAAGGCTGATCCTTTACACCTGATTCAGTTTTAAACCCTAATACATCCCCAAAGGTCCAGCAGTTTTCAGCCGCTGAGACCTTCGCTTTATTCTTTGTACCAACTGCCAGATTCACAATTATGACCCCTGTCTAATTGTCTCAACAGTAGACTTGTCACAAGATTTTACCAGCTTTACAAGCAGTTCTTTTGCTGCTGCGTAATCATCAATATGAATCATTGAAGCAGATGTGTGAATGTATCTTGAACAGATCCCGACAACTGCACTCGGTACACCTTCATTTGAAATGTGCACGCGTCCTGCATCCGTACCACCTGCTGAGACAAAATACTGATAAGGAATCTGATTTGATTCAGCTGTATCAAGAACGAATTCTCTCATACCGCGGTGTGTGACCATGCTGCGGTCAAGGATACGTAAAAGTGTCCCTTTTCCAAGTTGGCCAAATTCATTTTTATCACCTGTCATATCATTAGCCGGACTTGCATCCATTGCAAAGAAGATATCCGGCTTGATCAGGTTAGCGGCAGTCTGTGCACCTCTGAGCCCGACTTCCTCCTGTACCGTTGCACCACTGTATAAAGTATTTGGAAGAGATTCATGTTGAAGCTCTTTTAACAGCTCAATTGAAATGCCACAGCCATAGCGGTTATCCCATGCTTTCGCGAGAATCTTTTTCTTATTCTCCATTGGGGTAAATGGACATACCGGCACAATCTGCTGACCGGGAAGGATCCCCATTGATTCAGCATCCGCTTTATCATCCGCACCAACATCAATCAGCATATTTTTAATATCCATCGGCTTTGCGCGCTTATCTTCACTCAACAGGTGTGGAGGAATTGACCCGATCACCCCTGTGATTTTTTTATCGTTTGTCACGATGTCAACGCGTTGTGCAAGCAGGACCTGACTCCACCAGCCACCGAGTGTCTGAAAACGGATCATGCCGTTATCAGTGATGCCTGTCACCATAAATCCGACCTCATCCATATGACCGGCTGCCATGACAACGGGACCGTCGTCCGGACCTTTTTTCAAACCGAAAATACTGCCCAGACCATCCTGGACAATTTCATCCGAGTATTTGGACAGTTCCTCTCTCATCAGTTTTCTGATCGCATGTTCATTTCCCGGCGCACCAGGCAATTCTGTTAATTGCTTAAATAACGCAAGCGTATCTTGATTCATTATGTATACTTCCTTTCATAAATGCATTCTATTTTATTTTACAGAACTTTCATTCAGCTTTCCACTTGAAGCAATAAAATTGGAAGAAGCTTCTTTTTTTATGTGCATAGACGCTGTGAATCCGCTATACTAAAATGTAGTTGAATATCCGGAGGTGAATCATATGAACTGGAAAGACGCAGCGCTTGGTGCAGCAGTAGGCTTAGCAGCCGGTGTTGCCATTAGTCAAAGTGCAAGTGCAGTACAATCAAATCAGGTTTCTGCTGAAAAGGTGCTACAGAATATCAAAGATCAATTCAAGCAGGATGGACCGATTGATGGCTCCTGGATTCAGATGAACCCAGAAGATCATCAGGTACTTGCAGTGAAGAACAAAGTGTATCGTGGAGGCATTTCCCGTCACCACGGAAGTGAACTTGAACAATTTGAATTTATTGCTGATGCGAAGACAGGCACAGTGATGGATGTGTATAAGATATAATGACAAGAGAGGCTGGATCAATTGTTAAATTGAATCCAGCCTCTTAAACGTTCCGTTGCGCTTCAGGCGGACGCTTTCCGGACGGTGCTTGCTGAGCCTCCTCAGCCTGCGGCTTCCGGGGTCTCAGCTTCCCACTAATCGTCCCGGAGTCGCCGCCTTCCACTCCACTACACTTTGATGGTAATAAATATATTTCAATTGAATTTATCAATCTTCAAATATCAATATTAATCTGTAAACGGCGTTCTCTTCAGTTCTCCTATTACTTCTTTTCCTGTTTCATTCCACTTGATCATGCGGACTTGTGCGTCGTGGTAAAAGCTGAACCACCAGCCGTTATGCAATCCTTCTTTTACCCATTTTTCTTTTGCAAAGACTGACGTCATCGGGTAGTCATCATACGCAAGAACCCAGAGCGGATTCTGATGGGCATGGGTTGGCATAAGGTCAGCCATATGCAGAATCACTTCTCCATCCTGCTCCATTTTCACGATACAGTGACCGTCGCTGTGGCCACCAGTATGAATCATGGTTAATCCGGGCACAACCTCCAGTTCCTCAGTAAATGTCGTCACCTGATCCTGTATCGCTTCCCAGTTTTCTTTCCAGTATGTATTTCTTGATCTGATATTTGGATTCCTGATTTCATTCCATTCTGTTTCACTCGCATAGACTGTTGCATTTGGAAATACGGATTTCATTTCCTCTCCAGCCGGGGTCGTCAAACCCCCTATATGATCAAAATGCATATGGGTCATGACAACTGTATCGATGTCTTCAACTGTCATGTTTAATTCTCCGAGCGAGCGTTCAATCGATGCTTCCCGTGTAATACCGTAATTACGCTTCTTCTTCTCGTCATATTTACCAAAGCCTACACCGGCATCAATCAGAATATTTCTTTCTCCGGTACGGATAAGCAGCGGCTCTGTTACGAGTTCAATCTGATTTTTTTCATTTACAGGATATTTCTTTGACCAGAGCGGCTTCGGCACTACACCAAACATTGCCCCGCCGTCCATATTCGTAATCCCGCCATCAAGCCAGTAAAGCTCCCAACCTCCAAATTTAAAAGAATCCAATCCAATCGCCTCCTTATGTATACGCTTACATATTATCACAGAAAGAGGGTCTTTGCGAAAGAAGGAATGGAGTTGCCGGTGTTTTTGCAGAAGTTATATGTGTTTCCTCTGAAGTTGCACCGATACACCTGGGAGCTTGTCGCTTTCCCCCGCGAGCTTGTCTCAATTCACGCTCAACTTGTACCAATCCATCCCCCCTCACGCCCTGAAGTCAAAAAAATCCGCCCTCCCTATAAGCCAGGAAAAACGGATTTTTTATTATTGATAACGCACTTCACAGCGGTAAATCGACTGACCCATTGAAGAAAATTTTTCTTCATACTCAGTCATGACATTGCCCTCAAAATCACTGTTATGAAGGTCCAGACTCACGTACGTTAACAGCAGTCCATAAGCAGAAAAGCTCTGCAGTGAATATTCAAACAGTCCTCTGTTATCTGTTTTGAAATGGATCTCACCATTTTCAGGGAGAACCGTTTTATAGAGATCCAGAAACTTTTTAAATGTTAAACGGCGCTTTTCATGTCTTGTTTTTGGCCATGGATCAGAGAAGTTAAGGTAGACGCGGTCAACCTCGCCTCTTTCAAAAACATCTCCAAGAATCTCTGCATTGATTGTCAGCAGCTTCACATTCGGGATATCTGCTTCAATCATTCTATCGAGTGCACTGATGGCGATACTTTCAGACAGCTCAATGGCGATATAATTCACGTCAGGGTGCATTTTCGCCATTTCAGTAATAAATCTGCCTTTCCCTGAACCGACTTCAATATGCAGCTCGTTATGATTGCCGAACACATCAGCCTTCCACTTGCCTTTATGTGACTCGGGTTCAGCCGGTACATATTGCGGGTGCGCCTTTAAATGATCCTCTGCCCACGGTTTATTTCTTGCTCTCATTTCGGTTAACTCCTTTATTCTGTTTTAGTCTTCTTTAACCGTTTTTTATTTCCGGGATCTCCCCTGTCCTTTCCCGGGGCGGGAGTCTCCATACTCCACTCCAATAAAAAACTCAGTATCATTTCATCAAAACAGTTGTCAACTGACAAAGCTTCTGTCAAAACCATTCTTGCAAATCATTTTTTCAAATCAAAAATAGCCTGTACTCTTCTGTTGTTGCCAGAAAAGAATCAGGCTACTTCGGGTTTTCTTTCTTCTGGGTACGCTGGAGAAAGTTCATCCATTTTGTCACATCGTGAAGACGGCCTTTGTCTTTTTGCCACTGCAGCATAACAAGCGCCTGGCATACGACATACCATTTCATCCGGAGCCTGAAATCATCCGTCAGCTCTTCACCGTAATGAGACATCCAGCTGCTCCATTCCTGCTCGGGGACGTACCAGTACAAAAGCATACCTACATCCACTGCAGGGTCTGCGAGCATTGCGCCATCCCAATCTATTAAAAATAATTCATTCACATCTGATAAAAGCCAGTTATTATGATTCACATCTCCATGGCACACGACATAGCTTTCCGCCGAAATGTCATCAAGATGATGGCGTAAAAAAGACAGTGCTTCTCTTACAGGCGGCAGATACTTCAGATCAGTATCCAGTGTATCAGCTACTTCTTCATACATAAGAGAAGGGTCATATGGTTCTTTTCCCAATCTTTGCAGCATAGAAGTTAATGGCCTGGAGCTATGAATTTTTTTCAACAGTTTCGCGATTCGGGGACCGTTCATTTCATCCGCATGAAGCTCACGACCATTCAGCCAGTGCTGTGCTGTAATCACATCACCGTTTTCAAGCCGTTTTGTCCACTTTAATCTTGGCACAATTCCTTCCGCTGACAGTACAGCTAAAAAAGGTGATGAGTTGCGCTTAAGAAAAAGCTTCTGTTCATGATATCTTGCAAAAAAGGCTTCACCTGAAGCGCCTCCTGCAGATATGATCTCCCAATCCTGATCATCAAATAAATGTTCCAATTCATTCACCTTCTATAGCGGAGTGGTTTAAGATCTACTTTCATAGAATAGAAAAAGATAGCAACTAGACAAAGCGCTATCCTTTTAAAATATTATCGTTTATCCCTATGATTCGTCAAGAGTCAACTTATTCACCGTCCGGATTTCAAATGGTGCAGCGGCCGCTTTTAAACTTTGACCCGCTTTCAGCAGACCGTTGTCTTCCCCGTCAGCATGCACCCTGACGTCCTGATCAGAATGACAGATCACTGCGCCCGAACGGATCACGCTTACTTCTTTAAATTTCGTGTGCGTCCCTCTGAAGACACTGCCAAAAACGAGTAAAAACTTCAGCCGGGATAAGCCGTGAACGACTGTAATATCAAGCTCTCCGTCCTTTGTATCTGCTGATGGCGCAATTTTCATTCCGCCTCCGAAGTAAGGCTGATTGGAGATCGTCATGAACCAGACCCGGCTATATATCTGCTTTTCACCGTTTACCTTCAGTTCCAATGTATAGGGCCTGAAGCTGATCAACAGCCGCACTAAAAAAACGACATAAACTGCCTTACCAATCGATAGTTTATTTAAAAATTTTTTAATTCGAGAGTGATTGGCTGCATATGCTACTTCCGCATCAAACCCGGCACCCATATTACTGACAGCGGTCCTGGTTTCATTCATTTCATATCTGATGACATCATGCCATTCATATTGAACCTGCTCCAGAGATTCAGGGAGCGATGCATTCAGGTCAAAACCTCCGAAGTATCTTGCAAAATCATTCCCTGAGCCTGCAGGGATAGAAGCAAACACAGCATGTTTGTGTCCGGCTGCTCCGTTCACCGCTTCATGCATGGTCCCGTCCCCACCTGAAATGATAAAACACACTTCCTCACAAGGATGAGCAACGCACCATTCTCTTATTCTCTGTTCCGCATCATGCTTCGATCTCGTCATCCAGACTTCGATCCCTGCGATCTGTAAAGCGGGAAGCAAGGCTGATAACTGATGCCGGTTAATACCTTTACCTGCATTCGGGTTAAAAACCGCGATCTTCTTCATTCTTCCGCGTCCGACAGCAGTTCTTCAGACGCTTCATTCCACTGCATCCGCTTGACTGAAGTGGTCTGGGTATATTCAATGACAGCCCTCGCTGCTTTCATCTGCATATGTTTAAAAGGCGATGACATATTCCGCTGATGGTCATGCCACTTTTCAATACTCCTTTTATCAATGACTTTGTAGCCATATGGAATATCAGGGAAATCGACATAGCCTCTTTGTGATAAAACTGCTTTATGAATTGTAAAATCGACTTCATTTTTATCAAAAATCTGCTGAATAATTGATGCTGTCCGATCCAGTGAAATCAATGGATTTAAAAGGGTGTGTTCACTTTCACCTTTTTTTATTTTCCAGAAGCGTTCAGTTGAACCGACAAAGACCGTGCCTTCTCCTTCTTCCAGCAATGAAATACACCACAGCCCTGTTGGCGTGAATAAAAGGATTTCCAGTTCAACCGGTGCTTTTTTCAGCAAAAGAATCGGTTCATACATTAACAGAAATGTATCCGGAAAGCGCTGAAGAAAAAATTTCAAATGATCATCCCGGTGATATTTCGGATCAACATAGGATTTTTCAGTGAGCGTTGAGCTGGCCCATTTAAGCTGAAATTGCAGCAGCTGGTCTAGGTATAAATGCTTTAAATCATCCAGCGTTTCAGGTTTGTAATATACTGAGGGCTCAAACGACAACTCATCGTTTTCTTCTATTTGTTCCTGTTCCTGAGCCTCTTCATCCTGCTTCACAAGTATTTTTTTAAAGCGCTTCAAAAGGCCTTCCTTTCCTTCCACTTCTTCTTTAAAGCGCTGAATTTCATCTTCATTTAGATAAACGCCGCCATCTTCCCATTGCTGTCTGATCTTTGTCCACTGCTGCTTTTTCAGTCTGACATATTGAGATGGGTAGCGGATCATATCTTTTTCATAACGTGACACATAGTCCTGCAGCTTAATCAGCTGTGCCATTATTTTCACCGCTTTCTATTAACTTCATTGAATAATAGGTTTTATACATCGGGGTTTCCCCTGGATGAATTTCATACACAGTCACCTGTTTGATCAGGTCTGTTACCGCTTTAATGGGGCCTCTATACACTGAAGCCGGTTCACCCTTCCATTTCTTCGCAAGGGTCACATGCGGACGGAACGGCCTGCTTTCACCTTTATGGATCTTACTGACCGCTTCCTGCACGGTTTGATATAAAAAAGATAATGCTTCTGATTCTTCAGGCCCTGCCCACCAGACTCTCGGTGAATCCTCAGGTCCGAATGTATGAATGTAATTAAAGGTTAATTTAAATGCCCGGTGCTCTTTTATCTTTTTATCGAGTGCATTGCAGACAATGTTAAGCTGATCTTCAGATACTGCACCAAGAAATGACAGCGTCACGTGCAGATCAGCCTGATCCGTCTCTTTTTTAAATTTGTCCGCTGTTAAAAGTGACTCCCGAATGGTATGTAGTTTACTTTTTGCTTCATCTGATAATGTGCATGCAATAAAATAGTGGTTTTCCATTACAGGCCTCCATCATTTGGTATTGGCTTCATTATATCGTTTTTTAACCGTCTGGACAGTCTAAATTGAATCCTGACCGTTGAAAAGGTAGAATGAAAACACGTAATTGTCTTGAAAGGATGATGGTCATGAAAGTCGTAAACAATATCGCAGAACTGATTGGGGATACACCCTTTGTCAAACTGAACCGCCTCCAGCCTGAAAAAGGTGCGGCAGTTTATGCAAAACTTGAATATTATAATCCAAGTAAAAGTGTAAAAGACCGTGCAGCTTTTAACATGATCGTTGAAGCTGAAAAAGCGGGTTACTTAAAAGAAGGATCAACGATTATTGAGCCAACAAGCGGAAACACCGGTATCGGGATCGCGATGAATGCTTCAGCAAGAGGCTACCGTTCCATTCTTGTGATGCCTGATACGATGACGGCTGAAAGAATTAATCTTTTAAAAGCCTATGGTGCTGAAGTTGTCCTCACACCCGGCGATGAAAAAATGCCCGGTGCGATTAAAAAAGCAAATGAGCTTGCTAAAGAAATTGAAGGCGCATTTGTCCCAATGCAGTTTGAAAATTTCGCCAACCCTGATGCACACAGAAAATCCACTGCACTTGAAATCATTGAGGCAGCGGATCAGCTCGGAAAGCCGCTGAGCGCATTTGTCGCAACAGCCGGTACTGGCGGCACCATCACAGGAACTGGTGAAGTGTTAAAAGAAAAATACAAAAATCTGCAGGTCCATGTCGTTGAACCGGCAGGCTCCCCGGTGCTTTCAGGCGGAAAACCCGGTAAACACAAGCTTGTAGGGACAAGCCCGGGCTTTATTCCTGATATTTTGAACCAGGATGTATATGATGAGATTCACAAAATTGAGGATGAGCAGGCGTATGATGTAACAAGACGTCTTGCAAGAGAAGAAGGCATTCTTGTCGGACCTTCATCAGGCGCTGCCTGCTATGCAGCGATTGAGGTTGCTAAGACGCTGCCTGAGGATTCGTTTGTGGTGTTTATTGCCTGTGATACAGGTGAAAGATACCTGTCCAGTGATGTTTTCAGATATGAATAACGTTGAGCTTTCATAACGCTGCTGATTTCCGTGGGGGACTTCGCTTTCCTGCTCCCACGGCGGGATTCTTCGTCCTGTACTCCAAGGGTCCGCTTAGTTATACTTACAACTTTGTCTTGCCAAAAGACGCTGGGACAAAACTAGCCGAAGACAAAAATAAAAAGCGTTGATCATCTAAAAAGATGGTCGGCGCATTTTTTATGGTTGTATTACCTTGCCTTACACAATTTTTATGCTGGTGGCAGCCAACTTTCTCAAGTTGACTGCCATGAGCGCAAAGCCCAGTTCATTTCTCACACGCTCTTTTCCTTTGATGGAAAAACGTGTGAAACCTAAATTAGCCTTCAGAAATTTAAAAACTGTTTCTACGTCAATTTTTCTTTTGGCTCAGATTTCACCTGTTTTTGCTTCTGAAAGCAGGGTACGGATCAACACTTTCTGTTGCTCCCAATTTTCATTATATAAGATCTTTCGGATATTCTCTAATTTTGCTTATGTACAGCTCGCTCGAAGTGGACACTCATCACAACGCTCACAGAGGTCGGGGATTAATCATCCCCCTCCTACTCGATTATTTACTTTGATCTAATTTACTTGGTTTTTGACCAAAGCATAACTGATAAGGATTTACATATCCTATTTAAAAATTGTATCAAAGGAGCGATCAAGCATGAAAAAATCAATAATAGGTATTTGTTTAATAAGTTTATTAGTGATAATTAGCACAATTTATTTTTTACACGATTTAACTAATTCTGTTACTGCTCAACAACCAACGAAATCTACAGAAGTAGAGGAAATTCAACTTAAAATGGAACAGATGTATAAATCAAAAGTCTTTAACCAAATCACTGATAAGTTAACAGAAAATGACTATAAAATTCTTGGGAGTACAGCTATTGAATATACAGTAGAAAATGGGTGGATATTTATAATTGATATCCCCAAAGTAAATAGAGATACGACAAAAGAAGAAGAAATTAAAACAATTTCAAAGGAAATTTTAGACGAAAGTGAGCTTTCTAAATATAATTTCTCAGTTAAAGTAACTCCGAGAAGTATTCAAGATTAATTTTATCAATCTTGAAAAGAAACAGTAATATTATCAAATGGTTGTAATGAACCAGAAATCTTAAACTTTAATTCTGCTTTACCATTAGAAAAATCAGTAAAACCTCGAGTGCTAAATCTATATTCGCCATTTCCATTTCCATTTCTAGTAACACCGTACACTAAGCTACTACTATCACCATCCATTTCAGTCACAATTACCGAAATTACATTCGAGGGATCAGCGTCGCTTATGACTAATCTATAATCTCCACCGCCAGACCAAAGACTAGAATCATATATTGTTACCGTTCCATTTCCTAATGTCATTGATCTCGTTCCTAATATATCCCACTCACCTGCACCTAACGGTTCTATCGTATTTCCTATGGCAGTAGAAGGAATTAATAATCCCATCGATAGCACCAAAACACTTATCCCTAATCTGAATACCTTTTTCATCAATTCCCTCCCTTTCTTTTTTATAATAACACTCGATTAAGAAGGTTCATTCTTTATCGAGAACTAAAAATCCTTTTTTCTCGTTTATATTTTGTTCGACACCGTTCTATTTTCGAGAATTTTACGTTTTCTTACAGACAAGATTTTGATTGCTTTGATGGCGCAGACGTAAAATAAATAAAAATAGGGGCTGCCAAACAAAGAGCGAAAAGCTATATAGATAGAATGACAAGCGAAAGAGTATTAAAAGTGTGAAAAAGGTTAATGTATAAATAGATTCAGCGTTTTTCGTATGTAGCGTTTTTGCCACATATCAAATTAAATAAATCAAAATAAAAGAGGATGGGACAAAACCAGTGAACAATTGAAAAGGTCCGTGGGAAGGTGCAACCTTCCCACGGACCTTTTTATCATGAACGTCATTTTTAGCATATATAAAAGGACAACCTCTTGATAAAATTAGAGTTACCACACAATAACCATCGGAGGTGTCCTTATGTTTAAAATTATAATATGAATCAGATCATTTTGACCCTGGATTTAGCGATTACACTTCAAGAAAATGATATCGCTTTTTTAGTCCATGACCTGGTCCAACAAATCTCTCAGAAAGCTTTCACTCCATTTATTAAACGAACAGGCTGCCCTGCTTTCAGAAGCAAAAACGGGTGAAATCTAAGCCAAAAGAAAAATTGACGTAGAAACAGTTTTTGGATTTCTGAAGGCTAATTTAGGTTTCACACGTTTTTCCATCAGAGGAAAAGAACGTGTGAGAAATGAACTGGGCTTTGCGCTCATGGCAGTCAACTTGTGAAAGTTGGCTGCCACCAGCATAAAAATTGTGTAAGGCAAGGTAATACAACCATAAAAAAATGCGCCGACCATCTTTTTAGATGATTAGCGCTTTTTATTTTTGTCTTCGGCTAGTTTTGTCCCAGCGTCTTTTGATTTCCTTCAAGAAATAGAATGTAATTTATAGTACGATTCAAGCTGACTTAATCATTACACAGCTGTGACTGTAGCGGAAGGGGGCGACTCCTGCGGCAGGAAGGGACGTGTGAGACCTGGCATTGCCAAGCCTGCGGGCTCACCGCCCGGCCGCGGAAAGCGTCTCCCTGGAGCGAAAGTCACAGCTCCCTTATATAACGCGCTTTACTAGAGCGTAATTGTCTCTGTCAATGCACCGCACTGCTTTTCAACTGCTTCTTCAAACGCTTCCTGCAGTTTACGTGTCCAGCTGCCTGGTGTACCGTTTGCGATTTGCTGGTCGTTTACTTTCGTCAGCGGCATCACTTCTGCAGTTGTGCTTGCCATAAATACTTCCTCAGCATTTAACAGTTCATCAAGTGTGAATGCTTTCTCTGCAACCTGAAGTCCGATATCTGCACAGAGCTTTATGATTTCCCGGCGCGTGATGCCATTTAGAATCAGGTTTGTTGCCGGGTGTGTGTACATTGTATCGTTAGTAATCATAAAAATATTGGATGATGACCCTTCAGTAACCGTATCATCTCTGTGCAGGATTGCTTCAAAGCCGCCTTTTGATACTGCTTCCTGTTTTGCAAGGAGGTTTCCAAGTAAGTTCAGACTTTTAATATCACATCTGAGCCATCTGACGTCCGGAGTTGTGATCGCTTTAACGCCGGCACTCATGTCCTTGACAGGTCGCGCCACCTCTTTTGTGTACGCTGTTAATACAGCATTTTGTTCTGCCGGGAAGTGGTGCTGCCTTGATGATGGACCGCGCGTAACCTGCAGATAAATAATGCCTGTATCAAGCTGATTATCCGTCATCAGCTTTTCAAGTCTTGCTGTTAATTCTTCAAGTGTAAAAGGCAGTGTCAGAAAGATTTTTTCTGCGGATTCAAATAATCTCGTCAGATGCTCTTCAGCTGTGAACATTTTCCCGCCATAGACTCTGACTACTTCATACACGCCATCACCAAACTGATAACCACGATCCTCGATATCCACTGTGCCGTTTACACGGTCTAAAAACTGATCATTTACAAGAATTGTACCCAAACTGATCTCCCCCTCAATGATTACTGCTCACAGGCAAGCTGGTAGATTGCTTCAGCATAAATTGCCGTGGCTTTCAGTAAGTCCTCTATTTCAATATATTCATCTTTCTGGTGTGCAACATCTTCTCTTCCCGGAAATAGCGCGCCGAATGCTACACCTTTCTCAAGAGAACGTGCATAAGTGCCTCCTCCGATTGCAAGAAGTTCACCTTTTTCACCAGTTTGATTTTCATAGACTGACAGCAGCGTCTGGACAAATGGATCATCACCATCTACGTGATGCGGCTTTGAATCATCCTTCACATCGATTCTGATATGATGATTGCTCATTTCTTTCATCAGCCAGTCACGCTTTTGATCCATATCATAAGTGACCGGATAGCGGATATTGATGCCAAAGAAAGCATTCTGTTCCCCGTAGCGGATCAGACCGGTATTCAGTGTAAGGTCCCCGCTGATCTCATCCTGACCGGCGATGCCAAGCGCAATGCCTCTTGATCCATTATATAAATACTTATCGGCAAATGTGGCAAATGTTCTGGCACGTGCATCAAGCTCAAACCGTTTCAGGAACCTCAGAAGCAGAATCCCTGCGTTTATTCCGTTATCCGGCTCCATTGCATGTGCTGACTTACCGTGCAGCTCCATTGTCAGGAGACCGCTCTTCACGTAGAAGTCGCCATCCAGCTCCTGTTCTTTTAAAAACTCTTCGTATTCCTGAAGCAGATAGGTCTGTTCTGCATGCACAGTCAGTTCAGCCTTTGCATAGTCAGGCACCATGTTATACCTCTCACCAGCGTGGAAAGTATGCATTTCAATTTTAGGTGCATGTTCATCCGCTTCAAAATGGGTCAGGTGAAAGTCTGCGTCCATAATGCCTTTTTCAGCATGAATCACTGGAAAGTCTGCATCCGGCGCAAAACCGATCGTCGGCATTTCCTCTTCTTTGAAGTAATGGTCGACGCAGCGCCAGTCGCTCTCTTCATCTGTTCCAATAATCATTCTGACTCTTTTATTCAGCTTCAGATCAAGTTCATGTATGATTTTCATTGCATAATAGGCGGCAATGGTTGGTCCTTTATCATCAATGGCTCCGCGTCCATAAAGCCTGCCATCTTTAATGGCTCCTTCAAACGGCGGAAAAGTCCAGCCATTTCCTGCCGGTACAACATCAACGTGACAGAGGATTCCAAGAAGGTCTTCTCCCTCTCCCATTTCAAGATGCCCGGCAATATGACCGGTATTTTTACTTTTAAAACCGGCTGTCTCTCCTGCTTTCAGTAAGTACTCCAGTGCACGCTTGACCTCTTTTCCGAGTGGTGCTTCAACGCTTGCGTCCGATTCATCCAGCACACTCGGAATCGCGATAAGCTGCTGCAATTCGTTCAGTATGTCGTCTTTTCTTTTATCAACTTCATCCTTCCAACTGATGGTCACGGCATTCACCCCGTTCTTCGATAATGGTCCTATTATAGAACATTTCCTTGAGGGAATCACCATGAAATTTGATTCAGATGAAATAGAGCAGCAGGAAAACTGTATAAGGAACCACCGTAATCAGGTCTGTTTTACGCTTAATTTTGAAGTAGGCATCCCTTGATTTATACTTCACCCCAATTGCATGCTGATCGATTAGCTGTGCCCACATCTGCTGACTGACAGATACGGCTCCAAAGGCCAGAAATGACACGATGATCAGATAAGCCCAGGCCGAGGGCACAAAGATTGCCGATGCCCCGGCTGCGCCCATCAGCCTTAGAATGATATAAGTATACTCCCTGTTTCTTGCATAGTGCTTGATGAAGAGCTCAGCCATTGCTTTCTGCGGGCCGGGCTGTTTAAAGATCCTGCCCGATTTTCTGAAAAACCATGGTTTCGAACGGGTTTTTGCTTTTGGAGGCGTCTCCACTTCATAAGACATTGAAAACATTTTCTTAATAAAGCGTGTTTTGTATCCGCGTTCTTTTATTCCATGATCCAGTATTCTATTTGGAGATAACAGGCTGTTTTTCAGCAGGACAGGGAGCAGTATGATTAACATGACCAGTGGTAAAGCTGCCGCTAAAGGGATGTAAAGGCTCAGCCAGGTAATCAGAAATGTACTCAGAAAGATGACAATTCCAATAGAGATGACAGCAGCCCTTAACCGCCAGCCTTTAAATCTCAGCCACGCAAAGTAAAACATCGATTTGCCAAATACCTTTACACAGGCCATTGAAATCCAGAATGCCAGGATGGAATACCAGCTTATATTTAAAAAATTTACGATAAATGGACAGACCAGCACCACGACTAAACCCGTCTCCACAAGTGAATAGACGAGATTATAGATAAAACTTTCCTTCAAAATAGATTCAATCAGTTCTTTTCTTTTAATTAAAAAGACGCTATCCGCTTCATACAGAAAAGTTCTCCACTTCGAAGAAAGCATCGTGATCGCCATAGCAAGAGCAGCCAGCCGCCAGTCGAACCAGTTGAACCAGACAGGAGGCTCTACCCAGAGCGACCTGTAAAAAAGCCCGGTAAAAAACAGCCCCGGGAGGATCAGATACACAATGACCGTCCAGTCAATTGCCGTTTTAATGACACCATATTGATAATCATAATCTTTTCTGATTCTTGTCAGCAGGAGTCCCTTCACGTTGATTCAGCCTCCGGAATACAGCCGTAAAGATCCTCTGCCCCGTATTCTGTGAGGACTTCCTGAAGTGTGCCGTATGCAGAAAGTGTTCCTTCGGAAATGATCAGAAACCTGTCACCGATCTTTTCTGCTGTATCCAGTATATGCGTACACATTACAATACCGGCGCCTCTCTCCCGCTCTTCCCTGATCAGCTTCATGAAAAGTTTTACAGCTGATGGGTCCAGCCCCATAAAAGGTTCGTCAATAATCCAGAGTGAAGGTTTCGTCAGGAGTGCAAGGAGGAGCATGGCTTTTTGCTGCATCCCTTTTGAAAACGTCCCCGGCAGTTCATGAAGGACTTTTGTTAACTGAAATTTCCCCAGCCACTCCTCTGC
Source organism: Jeotgalibacillus haloalkalitolerans (assembly GCF_034427455.1). Lineage (NCBI taxonomy): Bacteria > Bacillati > Bacillota > Bacilli > Caryophanales > Caryophanaceae > Jeotgalibacillus > Jeotgalibacillus haloalkalitolerans. Next base: position 945,360 of record NZ_JAXQNN010000002.1, read on the forward strand.
CCTTGGCTTCCATTCAGCTTCCGGTATTTCTTCGATATCAGCAATAAACTGAAGATGCTCCTGTAGCGTTAATTCGTCATAAAAGACAGGCCGCTCAGGTATAAATGAATATCGGATATTTTCCTGAAATACTACTTCTCCTTCGAAAAATGGGATCTGTCCCATAATGCCTTTTAGTGTCGTACTCTTTCCTGCACCGTTAGATCCGATCATTATCAAAAGCTCACCAGGGTTCAAATCAAACTGGATATCTTTAATGGTCGGCTGATTCGGCTGATAGCTGCCCGATTGAATATGTACATTCAGCATCTTTTCACATCCTTTTTCTCTTTTACGGATCAGGTTGAAAAAAGTTTCCAAGCATCATAATGACGAACAATTCCTTATAAAATATGTTAATAGTTTGTAAATGGGTAGAAAAGGGTAGAAATTTATTTAAGTGAGGTGTACAATAAAATTGTCAGACAATAATGATTGTCGAAAAAGAATGAAAAGGGGCTGTCGTCAGGCATCCAATTTTACTTCTGGAGAATAATTGAACTGTTAACCGTCGTCATTGCCATGGAAAAAAGATGAGGGAGTGGTTTTTTGAAACCAACTACGAACAGAATGCTGACGCGTATCAAATCTGTCTATATGTTCATTAAAGAAAACGGAACAGTGACTACAAATGATTTGGTAGATGAATTCGGCATTACACCTCGCACCATTCAAAGGGATTTGAATGTGTTAGCCTATAACGATTTAGTGACAAGTCCTAGTCGGGGCAAATGGACAACGACAGAAAAGAAAGTCAAAATTTCATAAACTGAAAGTATAAAAGAGCAGCGTATTGACGCTGCTCTTGTTTTGTATTTGTATGGACTTCCAGAACCGCCGGTACAGTGGAGGACTGCGCTTTCCTGCCCCCGGGCGGTAGTCTCCGTTCTCCACTGTACCCGCTCAGTTCATCTTTTTTAACTACTGCTTGATCGACTCTTCAATTGAACCAATTCTTCCTCTGTCAGCTCACGATATTCTCCCGGCTCAAGGTTCTTGTCCAGTTCCAGCGGGCCCATGGAGAGTCTTTTGAGGAATGTGACTTCTTTGCCGACTGCCTGGAACATTCTTTTGACCTGATGGAACTTGCCTTCGGTGATGGTCAGTTCAATTTCTGAGGTCTCACCGGCTGATAGAATCACGAGCTCACCTGGTTTGGTATGGTATCCGTCGTCGAGTGTGACTCCCCGCTTGAAAGCTTCGATATCATCTTCTGTTACGTTTCCTTTTATCCGGGCAAAATAGGTTTTGGCAACGTGCTTTTTTGGTGATAGCAGGTCATGCGCAAGTGCGCCGTCATTTGTCAGTAGCAGAAAGCCTTCTGTATCTTTATCAAGGCGCCCGACAGGAAATGGCTCAAACAAGTGATAATCGGGATCAATCAGATCAATGACTGTTTCGTGCATCCCGTCTTCAGTTGCTGAGATCACACCCTGGGGTTTATTCAACATGAGGTAAATAAATTCACGGTAATGAACTTCCTCACCATTTACAGTGACAGTCTGTTGTTCAGGATTGACCTGTTGCTTTCCATCTTTTGCAGGCTTACCGTCTACTAAGACTGTTCCTGACTTCAGCCATTTTTTCATTTCTTTTCTGCTGCCATATCCCATATTGGAAAGCAGTTTGTCGAGTCTCATGAGAAACATCCTTTTTAAGAAAATTTATTACGTAAGCGGGTAATGCGCTCTCCGAACAGGCGGTCTGCAAGGCGGGATTTCATACTGAGTACAGCATAGACAAATGCACCGACAAGTCCGCATATTGCTAAAATAATCACTGCGTGCAGTCTGTTTTCAGGATTCATCACCAGGTCCAGTCCGAAGTAAACGATCAGCACAGGAACCGCCATAATCACATTGAAGATCAGCATCAGTAATGTACGTTTGACAACCATTCTGTACTTATAAGCTGCAAAATATTTAATTACTAGTAAATTAATCACGATTGCTGCAACATAACCAATACTTGTTGCAAGAACAGCTCCCTGCACTTCCATCATCTGAACGAGCGGAATGTTCAGTACCAGCTTGACAAGCAGACCGATCAGCAGGCTCAGCACACTCCACCGCTGTTCGTTAATCCCCTGCATCATGGCAGCCGTTACTGTGTAGATTGCAAATAAAATGGCAACAGGTGCGTAGGTTCTGAGCACTTCTGTACCAAGCTCATTTGCACCGTAGAATACTGTATAGGCAGGTTCAGCAAGCAGTGACAGCCCGATTGCTGCAGGCATTGTCAGAAACAGCAAAATCTGAAATGTCTGGTCAATCTGTCTGTTCAGATTACTCCAGTTTCCTTTTGAAAAGCTTGACGTAATGACCGGAATCAAAGTCATGGCAAATGCCGTCGCAAGAGATACCGGAATAATAACCAGCTTATGCGTTGTAAAGTTCAGCACCTCAAGCTGAATATCTGTTACTGCTGCAAGTCCGATTGATACCATTGCTTTATTAAACGTCAGTGAGTCGATTAACTGGAATAACGGATTTGCTACCCCGACAAGAACGAAAGGAATCGAGTACAGGATAATTTCCTTATACATATCTTTTATCGAAATATCCATTTCGTTTTTACCGGTAGCACTCATTTTATCTAAATGAGGTTTACGCTTCAGGTAGTACACGACGAGTAACGCAAGACTGGCCACACCGCCGACGAATGCTGCAAATGTCGCTACACCGATTGCCTGTGTCATGGAACCGTCCATAATAAACAGTACAACGTACACACCAGCTAATAAGAAGACGATCCGGACAATCTGTTCAATGACATTTGATACAGCGGTTGGTCCCATCGACTGATATCCCTGGAAAAAGCCTCTGATCAGACTCATGACCGGAATAATAATCAGTGCAAAGCTGACAGCCCTGATCACGGATATCACCTGTTCCACACTGACCTGCTGATCATTTGATTCAATCACCATGCCGGCAAATACCGGCGCGAACAGATACATCATCAGGAATGCAAAAATACCAGTCAGTGACATCAGAATCAGACCGGAGCGGAATAACTTCCTCCCCACCTCGTATTCACCGATTGCATTATATTTTGATATAAATTTCGACACGGCAAGCGGAACGCCAGCTGTCGCAATAGATAGAAAAATCGTATATGGTATATATCCATACTGGTAAAGTGCAAGCGCACCAGGCTCATCACGTACCAGCTCATTAAATGGAATGACATAAAAAAGTCCGAGAAACTTGGAAATAAAAGTACCTAACGTCAGAATAAATGTACCTCTGACAAGTGTGGATGTAGACATCTATTAATCTTCACTTCCTAATCATCTGACAAGAATTTTGACACTATATTAGAGTGTACTACCCGAACCGGTGATTGACAATGATAAGTACATTGAATTGTCCACTTTCCCGCGGTAGAATGAAGGCATATTCCAGAAAAGAGTTGAACACAAATGAAATACGATGTAATTATCGTCGGTGGCGGTCCATCAGGGCTGATGGCAGCAATCGCAGCCGGCGAAAAGAAAGAACGCGTTCTTTTAATTGATAAAGGCACAAAGCTTGGACGAAAGCTTGCCATCTCAGGCGGCGGGCGCTGTAATGTAACAAACCGCCTCCCTGTTGATGAGATCATTAAGCATATTCCGGGTAATGGCCGATTTTTATATAGTGCATTTTCCGTCTTTAACAATGAAGACATCATCGCCTTTTTTGAAGGTCTTGGCGTTGCGTTAAAAGAAGAGGACCACGGCAGAATGTTCCCTGTGTCAAATAAAGCACAATCTGTAGTGGATGCGCTTCTCAGGAGACTTGGCGAGTTAAATGTGGAGATCAGAACAAATGCTCCGGTAAAAGATCTGATGGTTGAAGACGGTAAAGTTATAGGGATTGAAACGAGAAACGGCGAAGAAATCCTGGCTGATTCAGTCGTACTGGCAGTAGGTGGAAAATCAGTTCCGCAGACAGGTTCAGAAGGTGACGGCTATCCGTGGGTTGAAAAAGCGGGGCATACGGTCACTGATCTCTTCCCTACTGAAGTACCGCTCCTTTCTAGTGAGCCTTTTATCAAAAATAAATCACTTCAGGGTCTTGCGCTAAGAGATGCAGCAGTAAGCGTACTGAAGAAAAACGGCAAGCCAATCGTCACCCACCAGATGGATATGCTGTTTACACATTTCGGACTCTCAGGCCCTGCGATTCTGCGCTGCAGTCAATACGCAGTGAAAGAAATGAAAAAGCAAAAAGGCGCACCGGTTACAGTGCGGATTAACGTCATGCCTGATCAAAATGCAGAAAACGTTTTTCAGCAGCTTCACCAAATGGCGAAAGATGATGCTAAAAAAGCTGTAAAAAATGTCTGGAAAGGTTTCGCGCCTGAACGCTACATTCATTTCCTTATGGAGTTAACCGAGATTGACCCGGATCAGCAGGCGGGAACAATTTCTTCAGAGAAAATCCGGGGGATGGCCGGGTTGCTGACTGCTTTTGAAATGAAAGTGAACGGTACCCAATCAATAGAAAAAGCATTTGTGACCGGCGGCGGTGTTTCCATTAAGGAAATAGAACCGAAAACAATGAAATCGAAAAAGTGTGAAGGGTTATTTTTATGCGGCGAGCTGCTGGATATTCACGGGTATACGGGTGGATATAATATTACTTCTGCGCTTGTGACAGGAAGACTGGCAGGGAGTAATGCGGCTGGTGAATAACCTTGGTGATGGGTTCTTTCTTTGCGTTGCAGAGTTACAGTGACAAGGCGTTCGAGTAGTGGCTGTGTCTGCAGTGAGGGAATAACTGACCAAATGATGTAAATCACTTGGCATGCTGATGGAAATATTTCTTGTTTTGATGGAAATACGCTACTCTCAAAGGAATTGAAGGAATAAAAAGTAAGATTGAAGGAATCTTTTTTATATTGATATAATCATTTATCAATTTGAAGGAATAACTCCTGAATTGAAGGAATGTCGCAAGTCGCCGAACGATCTCACATCTGCTCTTCAAGGTTGCTTTGGAATACCATCCTAAAAAACAAAACCCGGTGTATCACATGATAAGTGATGATACACCGGGTTTTTCTTATTTCTTACGCTTTAGGCTTTGTCTCGCCCTCATACTCAAGCATACCGCCAGTCATATTCGTTACTTTATAACCGTGGTCATGCAGGAACCAGCCTACATTTTCACTTCGGCGGCCGGAGCGGCAGATCACGATGTACTCTTTATCCTGATCCAGTTCATCAAGATGCATTGAAATGTCACCCATTGGGATATGCGTTGCCTGAGGGATCATCCCTTCAGCTACTTCATCATTTTCACGTACATCAATCAGGTTCAGTTCTTCACCTGCTTCAAGCTTCTTTTGTACTTCACTTGCAGTAATTGTGTTTAATTCAGACATGTTCTCCACCCTTTCCATTTCAGCATAATTAGATTATAGCAATCTCATGTATCAGTTTGCTACGATATTAACCAGTTTGCCTGGAACAGCGATCACTTTACGGACTGTTTTTCCTTCAATGGCAGACTTTACTTCGTCCTGATCCATTGCAAGTGATTCCATTTCTTCGCGTGTTGCTTCGCGTGGTACCATCAGCTTTTTCTTTAGCTTGCCGTTAATCTGCACAACGATCTCAACTTCATCGCTTACCAGCTTGGACTCATCGAATGTTGGCCATTCAGAATAGCTGAGCTCGCCTTGTCCAACCTTTTCCCACAGCTCTTCAGCAATGTGAGGAGCAAATGGTGACAGCATTTTAACAAAGCCTTTAATGTAGTCAGCAGGAATAACGTCGACTTTGTAAGCTTCATTTACAAATACCATCAGCTGTGAAATCGCCGTATTAAAACGGATGCCTTCAATATCTTCAGTCACTTTTTTCACAGTCTGGTGATACGTTTTTTCAAGTGCTTCATTCGGCTGATCTTTTACTTTATCTGTCAATGCGCCCTGATCGGTTACCAGCAGACGCCAGATACGCTCAAGGAATCTTCTTGCACCGTCAAGACCGTTTTCAGACCATGCAACAGATGCTTCAAGCGGTCCCATGAACATTTCGTAGACGCGCAGTGTATCTGCACCGTGTGTGCGGATGATTTCATCAGGGTTTACAACGTTCCCTTTTGATTTACTCATTTTTTCGTTATTTTCACCAAGAATCATTCCCTGGTTGAACAGCTTCTGGAATGGCTCTTTTGTCGGTACAACGCCGATATCGTAAAGTACTTTGTGCCAGAAACGTGCGTAAAGCAGGTGCAGAACAGCATGCTCTGCTCCGCCGACATAGATATCTACAGGCAGCCAGTGCTTGATTTTTTCCGGATCAGCAAGTGCTTCACTGTTCGTCGGGTCGATATAGCGCAGGTAGTACCAGCAGCTTCCCGCCCACTGAGGCATTGTATTTGTCTCACGGCGCCCCTTCATGCCTGTTTCAGGGTGTGTCACATTAACCCACTCTTCAATATTTGCCAGCGGTGACTCACCTGTACCTGAAGGTTTGATATTCTCTGTTTTTGGCAGTTCAAGCGGGAGCTCTGATTCAGGTACGCCTGACATTGTTCCGTCTTCCCAGTGGATGATCGGAATCGGCTCACCCCAGTAGCGCTGACGGCTGAATAACCAGTCACGCAGACGGTAAGTGATTTTCTTAGTGCCAAGGTCCTTCTCTTCAAGCCATTCTATTGATTTCGCAATGGCTTCTTCTTTGCCAAGCCCATCAAGGAAGCCTGAGTTCACATGCTTACCTTCTCCTGTATAAGCTTCTTTAGAGATATCTCCGCCTTCAACGACTTCACGGATCGGCAGGTTAAATTCCTGTGCGAACTCATAGTCTCTCTCATCATGAGCCGGTACAGCCATAATTGCGCCGCTACCGTAGCTCATCAGTACATAATCTGCAATCCAGATCGGCATTTTTTCATCATTTACTGGATTGATTGCATAAGCACCTGTGAATACGCCTGTCTTTTCTTTTGCAAGGTCTGTACGTTCAAGATCACTCTTTGATTTAATTTCATTGATATAAGCTTCAACTGCAGCCTTTTGATCAGCTGTTGTGATTTTTTCAACGAGCGGATGCTCAGGTGCAAGCACTGCGTAAGTTGCACCGAAAAGTGTATCCGGACGCGTTGTGAATACATCGAACTTCTCATCAGTGCTGTCAATGTTAAAAGTGAGTTCAGCACCTTCAGAACGGCCGACCCAGTTACGCTGCATATCTTTAATGCTTTCAGGCCAGTCAAGTTCTTCAAGGTCATCAATCAGACGGTCCGCATAAGCAGTGATTTTCAGCACCCACTGCTTCATCGGACGGCGCTCTACAGGGTGACCGCCACGCTCACTTTTACCATCGATGACTTCTTCATTTGCAAGAACCGTCCCAAGTGCCGGGCACCAGTTCACCGCTACCTCGTCCACATAAGCAAGACCCTGCTCGTAAAGCTTCAGGAAGATCCACTGTGTCCACTTGTAGTACTCAGGATCAGTTGTGCTTACTTCACGGTCCCAGTCATACGAGAAGCCAAGCTCCTGGATCTGACGGCGGAATGTATCAATATTTTTCTTTGTAAATTCTGCCGGGCTGTTACCTGTATCAAGTGCATACTGCTCAGCAGGCAGTCCGAATGCATCCCATCCCATTGGATGAAGCACATTGTATCCCTGCATACGCTTGTAGCGTGAAAGGATATCAGTCGCTGTATAGCCTTCCGGGTGTCCTACATGAAGACCTGCGCCGGATGGATACGGGAACATATCAAGTGCGTAAAATTTCTTTATTGAAAAATCTTCATCTGTCTTGAAGGTTTTTTCTTCAAGCCAGTGCTTCTGCCATTTCTTTTCGATCACCTTATGATCAAAGCTCATACCAGTTCCTCCTAATGTAAAAAATTACCTGTAATAAACAAAAAACTCCCGCCCCAATTATGGGACGGGAGGTGCTTATACACTCCCGCGGTACCACCCAAATTCGTGTACACGCGCTCAAGTCCTTATCGCGGAAAACGGATCATGCTACTCTTTTTCGCATAATCGACTCAAAGGTGAGTTCACAGTGCGGCCGGTCTGCTTTCACCAGATGCAGACTCTCTTTTATCAGCAGCTTTCTGTTACTAATCCTTTTCTACGTCTTAGTTATGATGACTATTTTCTATTGTATTCAATTGACTGCGGGCATGCAAGTTTTTTTAAGCAGCCGCTTCCACTTCTTTTTTCTTCAGCGGAAGGTCATAAATAAACGTAATTCCGATTGAGATAACCAGTAAACCGATCAGCAGGAAGAACAGAGGTGTCATACCATATAAATCAACCATGATCCCGCCAAGAAGCGGCCCGATCATCCGCCCACCCGTTGCTGTACTGTTCACTACGCCCTGATAAAAGCCTTCCCGTCCCTTTGGAGCCAGCCTACTCGCGATCGTCGGTACAGCAGGCCAGATCAGCATTTCACCAATCGTTAAAATGATCATCGCAGCGAGAAAGCCCTGAAAGCTGCCTGCATAAGCAGTGACGGCAAATGAGACCATAAAAATCACTGTGCCGATCGCCATCTGTATTTTCAAATTGTGTTCAAAACGCTTTACAATCGGCTTGATTAACGGCTGCCCTGCAACAATCAACAATCCATTAACTGTCCATAGCACGCTGTAAAGTTCAAGTGGAATATTGATCCTCTGAGTGTAGTCAGCAATTGTAGATTGCCACTGCACATATCCGACCCAGCACAACAGGTAAGCTGCACATAAAATCAGTAATGAGGTAAAGGCTGCCTTACTTTGAATCTGTCCCCGCTCCTGCAGCACACTCGTCTGGATATTCGGCTGCAGCTCAATATTTTTATAAGTCAAAAGTGCAATCAGAAAGAAAATCACGTACATCACAAAATTTGCGATGAAAATATAATTAAATGAGAATGACGCAACGAAACCACCCATGGCGGCACCAGTCGCAACCCCAATATTCGTCGCAAGGTAAATGGCATTAAACGCCTTCCTGCCACCCTCTGGCCAGACAGAACCGGCCATAGCGTACATGGATGGAAAAACGATCCCTGAACCAAAACCAATGAAAATCATAAAAAATACATAATGCGGCCATCCATGCCAGATCATCAATCCGCCAACTGCAGTGAGCGTAATGAGAATCCCTGACATAATTGATTTGTAACCGCCAATTTTATCAAACAGTACCCCGCCAAGCAGGTTACCAAGCACACTCGCGCCTGCGTTTGCCATCAGCACCAGACCGGCAGTTGTAAGTGACTTTCCAAGCTCTCCACTGATATAAATTGTATTTAACGGCCATAAAAAAGAAGCCCCCGTCACATTGATCGCCATTCCAATCACTAAAAACCATAAAGCACGCGGCACTGCTGTCCCTCTTTTCATATGTATTTCGTGTACCAAATTATTTTAACGGTTTACTTGAGCGAAAACAAGATCATGTCAAGAAGATGGAGGATTCTTAATATTTGGTTTATGTGGTAATGGTTTCTGCAGCCAAGGAGGCTGTCATGACGTTCGATTCTGCTGGTGGTGCAGTGGGATCCGGCTGATACAACGTCTAACCCAGGTGTATCACTACCTCAATGAACGAAATACGACGTTCAACGGTTATAATATCTACGTCATTTACAAAAACATGACGTTCGGACTTTCACCACACACTCTTAAGAAACAGCTTTTAGTTTCCCGGAATTCATTAACAGGGTGGCTGCTATCACTATCATCGGTTTTCAACATTCAAATGAGTATTTCAATGACTGAATCACATACCCAGCTAAGGATTTCCGGGGAGGACGGAGACTCCCTCCCCAGGAAAGGACAGGTGAGATCCCGCAAGGCGAAGCCTGAGGAAGCTCACCGTCCGGGGGCAGTAAAGCACAGTCTTCCCCGGAAATCCTCAGCGTTACGTCTAGCGCTTTTTAATCAATCCGCCTCCATTCAGTAGTCCCCTTCTGCAAATCATGGTAGAATGCCTAGAGTACGCTAATAGCAATGAAGGAGGTTCACACCTTTGGCAACAGAAAACCCTTTTCAATATGCGGCTGATAATAAGCGCTATCATACATGGAACTATCATTTAAGAAATCATTTTGGACATAAAGTATTTAAGGTCGCGCTTGATGGCGGCTTTGACTGCCCGAACCGTGACGGCACTGTCGCGCATGGGGGCTGTACATTCTGCAGCGCTGCAGGATCCGGTGACTTCGCCGGAAACCGGGTTGATCCGCTTGAAGTGCAGTTTAACGAAATCAAGACGCGTATGCACCGCAAGTGGAAGGAAGGCAAGTATATGGCTTACTTCCAGGCATTTACAAATACACATGCACCTGTTGAAGTGCTTCGTGAAAAATATGAAAAAGTGCTCGGCTTTGAGGATGTCGTCGGCCTGTCGATCGCAACACGCCCTGACTGTCTTCCTGATGACGTTGTTGATTACCTGGCTGAGCTGAATGAAAGAACTTATCTGTGGGTTGAGCTAGGACTTCAGACAGTGCATGAATCAACAGCTGATATGATTAACCGCGCACACGATTTTGAATGCTATAAAGAAGGCGTTAAAAAGCTTCGTGACCGCGGGATCAGAGTCTGCTCTCACATTATTAACGGGCTTCCCGGTGAAGACCGTGACATGATGATGGAAACGGCTAAAGCTGTAGCTGACCTTGACGTACAGGGTATTAAAATCCATCTACTCCACCTGTTGAAAGGAACGCCGATGGTCAAGCAATATGAAAAAGGGCAGCTGGAATTCATGTCTCAGGAAGATTATGTCGAGTTAGTCTGCGATCAGCTGGAAATTCTTCCGCCTGAGATGATTATTCACCGCATTACAGGGGATGGACCGATCGAATTAATGGTTGGACCGATGTGGAGCGTAAATAAGTGGGAAGTACTGACTGGTATTGACCGTGCATTGATTGAAAGAGGCTCATGCCAGGGCAGCAAATATGTAAGCGGGGTGCGATCATGAATCTGGACAGAATCCTTCCATATACAAGAACACTTTTAGAAAGAGCGGTTAAACCGGGGGAAGTGGTCATTGATGCCACAGTTGGAAATGGCAATGACACATTGTTTCTTGCACGGCTCGTCGGCGAGCATGGCAGGGTTTACGGATTTGATGTTCAGTATGAAGCCATCCAGGAAACAACGACCAAACTTGAAGAACATGAACTGAAAAACCGCGTCCTGTTATTTAATCAGGGACACGAAACGATTGAAGAAACCCTTCCACCCGTTCACCACGGGGCAGTTGCCGGTGCAATCTTTAACCTCGGTTATCTGCCTGGCGGTGATGAGACGATTGTCACAAGGCCGCGTACAACAATTGCCGCAGTTGAGCAGTGTCTGAGCGTCATGCGTTCAGGTGGCATGATGATTCTTGTGATTTATCACGGACATCCAGAAGGTGCAGTTGAGCGGGATTACCTGTTACGCTACTGCGAGAAAATTGATGGACTTGAAGCCCAGGTGCTGCGCTATCAGTTTATTAATACGCAGACACCATCACCGTTTATTCTGGCCATTGAAAAGAAATGAAAAACAGCCATGTGATCAATCAATGATCACATGGCTGTTTTAGTGTTCTAAAAGGAATAAAACGTTCTGCTTCGAGCGACCTACAGCATTCTCTCCGCAATCCGCTTAAATGAATTCAGTTTATCCTCAAAATCATACGCAATTGTCGTCAGCATAATTTCATCTGTATCATATTCTTCTGCAAGTCTGTGCAGTTCTTTTTCAACATGATCAACATCACCAATGACCATGCGCTTCCGGTTCTCAAGGATACGCAGCCTTTCAAAGTGGCTGTAGTCATAAGACATTGCTTTTTCAGGACTTGGTGTGCCTTTAGATGGCATGCCCTGCTCCAGCATGACCATAGAAAGATCAAGGCTTGATGCGATCCGCTCTGCATCCCCCATTGTTTCACCGCAGATTGTAAATACGGCAACTGAGTGCTTTGGTTTGCGATAGTATTTTGAAGGCTTAAACCGTCTCAGATATTGCTGGGTATATGACGGTCCTCCCTGTCCGTTAATAAACAGCGCAAATGTATAGGGCACACCCATTTCAGCTGCAAGCGCCGCAGAGGATGGACTTGAGCCGAGCATCCAGAGGTCCGGAACTGTCTGTGTGACTGGTGTCGCTTTAATGTTGCCGTATGGATGATCCTCTGGCACGTCATCATGCAGGTATTGCAGCAGTTCTGCAACCTGTTCAGGGTACCGGTTCACGTCACGCGGCTTCCCGTCTGACAGTGCGTAGGATGCTCTCGGCATTCCACCTGGCGCACGGCCGATACCGACATCAATCCGGCCCGGTGTCAACCCTTCAAGCACTTTAAAGTTTTCAGCTACTTTATAAGCACTGTAATGCGGCAGCATCACACCGCCTGAGCCTACTTTGATCCGTTCTGTTTTCGCTGCTAAATGGGCAATCAGCACTTCCGGGGAAGACCCTGCGAGTGTCGGCGTATCATGATGCTCAGATACCCAGAACCGCTTGAATCCAAGGCGGTCAGCAAGCTGTGCGAGTTCAACCGTCTGCTCAAGCCCCTGTTCTGCTGTGCCTCCTTCAGAAATAGATGACTGATCTAATATACTTAATGTCAATGACATAAACTTCACTCCTCTCATCCACCATTATTGTAAAAACCATTTAAAAAGTCGAATATTCCGCTTAGCGAAACATTCGACCTTTTATTATATACGGCTTTCTTTTACATAAATGCTCCCTGACAGAACCTTCATGACATTTCTGTATGCTCTTCCGTTAATATAAAAGAAAAAGCTGACTGCTCCACTGGAACGGATCATTTTTCTCGCAAGGCTACGGACCTTTTTCTGGCTGTTCACTTTATCGTCAGACAGATATACGCCGAGAAGCCCCCTGTTGATCAGCATGTGGAATCTGCTGTGCGGCAGTTTCTTTGTATGTCTGTCCGCCTCCTGGACGAAATGCTGAAGTCTTTTGAAGAGGTTTTCAGGATCTTTATAGTAAAAACAGAAATTTAAATCCCCCTCTTCCCTATCTTCTTCCTGATCAATAAAATAATCGAGCAGAATGTGAAGCCCCTGTATGTAAGGAAAATACCCTTCCCTGATCACAGCTGCATATTCAGGTTTAAAATCCGGTCTGAGTGCATAGGAGACAAGGCAGAAAATGCCGAGAGTTGAGCCTGTACATGCTGAAAACTCAAACCATTCCATCTCAGGAAAGTCACTGCGGTGTGTTTCAAACCACTGCTGCAGCCGTTCTTCCCTTTCTTCCTCAGCAACGTGCTTATGGATCTGAAGCTCACAGTAAATATGCGAGAGATAAAGTAACTCATCCTTAATCAATGGATAGTTCGGAATTCTCGAGAGAACCTCCTGACAGCGGGTAACCAGTCCTGCTAAATAGTGATTCTCACTATCATCTCTCATTTGATAATAATTACCCGGGACCGCACCGACTGTTAACGCATCCCCCATTGCCTGATGAAGTGCTGCAAAGTCCTCCGGATCCAGTGAAGTACTGCGGTCACACAGATTATCAAGGTAATCACTGATCGTCTGATAGGCCACGATGAATTCAATGGCATCACGCTTCCCTTTTAATGCCAATAGAGACAGTATTCCACCGCCTTCACAGTGAAAAGCTTTATCTGTCAGACTGTCGAGCGCCTGCTTCCTTAATTCCTCATTTTCAATCTGCAAAGCTTTTTGTTTCCAGGCATAGAGCTCCCTGTGTACAATCGGAAATACTTTGCGGTATACCTGATTCATCAGAAATAACGGTTCATTCGGAACTGCCATGTGCTTCCACCTCTTTTATAAATCATAGCCGATTGATCTTAAACGATTTTTGACAAATGATTCTGCGTAGTGAAAAACTTCATCCCGTTCTGGTTCATTGAATAGTTCATGATAACATTGTGTCCACTCTTTATACTGAAATTCATTAAGGTTATGTGAGAGCAGCCATTTCTTCCCGACTGCCGTATCGACAAGCTTATTCTGCCCGCTTTGCATTAAGAGTAACGGGATATCAGGAAATTCGCTGTCCTCTGCCAATGTCTGTTTCATTGCAAAAAGCATTTCCCTGTACCATCTGACTGACACCCTTGATACGTAAATAGGATCCTCGAGGTCAAGCTCTATAATCTCTTCATTACGCGTAGCATCCTGCACAGTAAAGCCAAAGGTAAAGCGGTGCTCCGGCGATAACCTGTTCAGACTGCCTGAAAGCAGATGACTGAACTTTGACGGTGTATGCTCATAGGCAAAGCTTGGATTAGACAGCATTAATCCGGCAATTTCATATTTCTTTTTATACATCATTCTGACTGCGATTAAGCCGCCCAGTCCCTGCCCAAGTATAAAGATAGGCAGGTTAAATAACATTGCTGCTTCAATCCACTGGCCGACCGCCGTCTCATATTCTTTAAAAGAGTCAATATGTCCTCTTTCTGTACGCTTGACCATTCCCTGCCCCGGCAGGTCACCCATTACCACGTGATAGCCTCGCGCGCGCCACATTTCAATTAACCAGCCGTATCTGGCATGATGCTCAAGTTCCCCATGAATCATCACGATCACACCATGTGCAATTCCATCTGTTTCCCATTTCCACACGACAAGAACACCTGCCTTTCAAATTCTTAGAAGTCTGTATTGTGAAGTATTCCGTGTGCCTGTGTTAAAATAAACTATATCATATTTCATATTGGACACAGGAGTGATTTGATGATTCTTTCATATAAAGGACATACCCCTTCTATTGACGAAAGTGTATACATATCAAAAACATCCACTGTATCAGGGGATGTAAAAATCGGTCCTGAATCCAGCGTCTGGCCGGGAGCTGTTATACGCGGTGACGTATCCCCGACAAGAATCGGTCAAAAAGTAAATATTCAGGATCTGTCCATGCTGCATCAGAGTCCGAATCTTCCGCTCATCATTGAGGATGAAGTGACAATCGGGCATCAGGTAACCCTTCACAGCTGTACAATCCGGAAACACGCATTGATCGGAATGGGATCTATTATTCTCGATGGTGCAGAAATCGGAGAAGGCGCATTTATTGGAGCCGGCAGCCTCGTCCCACCCGGCAAAAAAATTCCTGCAGGGATGATGGCATTCGGGCGCCCGGCAAAAGTTGTGCGCGAAGTGAATGAAGAAGACCGTGCTGATATGCAGCGGATTGTGAGAGAATACGCTGAAAAAGCACAGGCTTATAAAGAGGCTGAAAAACTTCATGCTGGAGATGATGTCTAATGAGTGACCACTATGCTGATTGAATCGTTTGGTAATGATTCATTCATACTCCTTACAGGCTTACTGCTGATCACAGGTATACTGGTAGCGAAATTCTCCAATAAATGGGGGCTGCCGGCGCTTGTATTGTTTATTGTGATCGGGATGGCCGTTGGCAGTGATGGTCTTGGTATTGTTTATTTCGATGACGCCCGCGCAGCTCAGCTGATCGGGATTTTTTCACTGGTTATTATTCTTTTCGAAGGTGGTATGCAGACGAAGTGGGAAACTGTCCGCGCAGTTGCACTCCCTTCACTTTCGCTTGCTACATTCGGTGTCATCATAACTTCTGGCATTGTGGGGTATGCGGCATATTTGATATTTGATGTCACGCTGCTCGAAGGATTACTTTTCGGTGCAATTGTCGGGTCAACAGATGCTGCTGCGGTTTTCTCGGTTTTAAAGGAACGGAATATTAAAGCCAAAATGGGTGCTACACTCGAAGCGGAGTCTGGAACGAATGATCCAATGGCCGTTTTCCTGACCTTATCATTTATTGAACTGATTTTGAATGAAAACTCCTCGATCTGGGGTTTGATTCCTTCTTTTATTCTTCAGATGGGTGCGGGTCTTGCACTCGGACTGATTCTTGGACGAATCGCTTCTTTCGCACTGAATCGGATCAAGCTTGATTCAAGTGGACTTTATCCAATCTTTTCGGTTTCATTTGCACTATTAACTTACAGTGTTACTGCAATCATTGGCGGTAGTGGCTTTCTGGCAGTTTATGTGGCTGCATTAATTATAGGAAATAACGAATTAACGTACCGCTATTCTATTTTTCAGTTTAATGAGGGCTTCGCCTGGATGTCTCAGATCCTGATGTTTATTATCCTTGGGCTGCTAGTCTTCCCTGGTGAACTATTCTCTGTCAACATTGTCATCAGCGGACTGATTCTTTCAGTGATTCTGATCTTTATCGCCCGGCCGATTGCAGTTTTCTTATCAGTTGCAGGAATGAAATATAAAATGAAGGAAAGAATCTTCATTTCATGGGCCGGCTTAAGAGGGGCAGTCCCAATCGTTCTGGCAACATTCCCTGTCGTGGCAGGTCTTGAGAACGGTCAGCTTTTCTTTAATGTAGTATTCTTTATCGTCCTGACGTCTACATTACTTCAGGGCTCTACCATTTCTTATGTAGCAAAAAAGCTTGACCTTGTCGGACCGAAGAAAGATACGCCTCACCATTCTCTGGAGCTCATTTCGATTGGTAAAGCCAATGCGGAAATGATCCAGTTCCATACGAATAGAGACGTGGAAATCGTCGGGAAAAAGCTGAAGGATTTGGAATTCCCGCATCAGGCGACGATTAGTGCAATCGTGCGTAACGATCAGCTGATTAGCCCCTATGGTGAAACTCAGATCAAAGCTGGAGATTTCCTGTATATTCTTGTGAATACAAAGCATAAGGACGAAGTGAAGAGACTGCTTGAAGAGAAAAAGAAAAAGCCGCAGGACGCTGCCGGTAAATAAAAGTAAAAGGCTGGGACAAACGTTTCAGCCTTTTAAAATCGTTTCGCTGCACTTCAGGCGGACGCTTTCCGGACGGAGGTCGCTAAGCCTCCTCGCCTTCGGCTGCGGGGTCTCAGCTTCCCTCTATTCGTCCCGGAGTCGCCGCCTTACGCTCCGCTACACTAAATGTACTTTCAATAAAAAAAGTTAGTCACCTATTATCTTTTTGCCATACTCGCTTTTTACTTAAACTCCATTTCAATCTTCCCATCCTTTAACACCAGACGGGCACTGAATGTTTTACCTGCTTTACTTTTAAATCCTTTGATCATCCCGGTCTTTCCTTTTTCACAAAGCGCCTTGATCTGCGCATCCGAGATTTTCTTTTTCAAGAGCATTTTAGGCAGCGTCTGTCTGCATCCCTGCTTGTAATCACTGCACCCAAAGAAGCCGCCTTTATCCACCATGACGCCTTTTTTGCACCTTGGACAAACAGGCATGACAGAGGATTTTTTCTGAGCGCTTCCCGCAACGGCTTTGACATTTCCCATCTGTTTGGGCGCTTCTGTAATCATATGCTGAATGAATTTTGCGATATTGTTTAAAAAGGCTTCCTGGCTACCTTCTTTTCTGCCGATCTTTTTTAAATACGTTTCCCATCTCGCCGTCATTTCAGGACTGCTTAACAGCGTTCCTCCAATGACCTGACAGAGCGTGACACCTTTGTCTGTGACTGAAACTGTATTTTTTGTCACCTTAATATACTGCTGCTTTTTTAACGTATCAATAATAGAAGCACGGGTCGCCTCTGTGCCGATTCCTTCAACTTCCTTCAGCATTGCCTGATCCTGTTCATCTTCAAGCATTTTGCCGGCCGTTTTCATCATCGTGATGAGCTGACCCTCTGTGTACGGTTTAGGCGGCTTTGTCATATCATCTTTAATATTCACAACTGATGCGATTACATCACCTGTTTTAAGCGCAGGGAGGATCGTATCTTTTTTCTCCTTTTCGCTGAACAGCTCTTTCCAGCCGCGCTTTTTCTCAACTGTTCCTTTCACGCTGAAAATGAGTCCCTGGATATCTACATCAATCTGCGTTTCTTCATAATGATAATCATCATGGAACATTGCAAGGGTGCTGCCGAGAATTTCGTTATAAATGTTTTTTTCCATTGGCTTCAGTTTTTCAATTCTGTCGGTCGTCAGCACTTTTTTAGTTGGAATAATCGCATAGTGCTCCTGTACTTTGCTGTCCTGTACATACTTCGGCCGCGGCTTCGGGTGAGCTGTTTCAAAAGATGTCCCTGCTGCAGCTTTCATAGCGTCAAGCTGACCGGATAAATAACGGAATTCACTCATCGTGATGAACTGACAATCTGTACGCGGGTAGGATACCAGCTTTTTTTCATACAGATCCTGCACCGTTTTCAGTACGTTGGATGGACTGTATTTATAGCGTCTGTTCATTTTTGCCTGCAGTGATGACAGACTGTGCAGACTCGGCGCCTGCATCTTCTTCAGCTTTTTCTCCGCTTTTACGACTGTCCCTTTAGTTTCAGCATTATTTTCGATCCCATGCTGCTTCAGCGTATCTTCTGCTTCTTCTCTCTTTTTAAAAGTGGTTTTATGCTTTGTCTGAAAAGCCTTTCCACTCTCTTTATGGTCCGCAATCAGCTGAAAGAACGGTTCAGGCTTAAAGTTTTCAATCTCATGCTGCCTCTGCCAGATCATATATAAAGTCGGCGTCTGAACACGCCCGAGACTGAATGGACCATCTACCCCTTTTTCCTGTAAAAGCAATGTGTAAAGCCTTGAGATATTCATTCCGACCAGCCAGTCACTGACCTGTCTCGTCTGCGCTTCATCATATAGTGAAAGATAATCTTCACCATTACGCAGCTCCTGAAACCCTTTTCTGATCACATCTTTTTCAAGCGAGTTAATCCATAAACGCTTTGTCGGCTTATGCATCATTCCTGCCTGCTCAATAATGGACCTTGCAATATTCTCCCCTTCTCTGTCACTGTCAGTCGCTACAACAATCTGATCTGCTTTTCTGAGAAGTCCTTTGACAATATTGAATTGTGCACGCTTTGCGTATGGCACTGTAAACTTAAATTCTTCCGGAATCATCGGCAGCGTATCAAGCTTCCACCGCTTCCACTCAGGCTTGTACTTCTGAGGTTCCTCTAATGAAACTAAATGACCGAATCCCCATGTAATAGCCGCTCCGCCCGGGAACAATGGATCTTCAATATGAAAATAGCCATCTGTTTTTCTGGATGTGTGAAAAGCATCTGCATAGCTTTTTGCCTGTGAAGGTTTTTCTGCGAGAATGACTGTAAACAAAGGAATTCCTCCTAGTATTGGTCCGAAGCATCAATCGGGGATTTGTGTTCTTATCATATCATGGGACGGGTGAGATGGCGAACACTTATTCTGGGGTGTGGTTCGTGAGGGGAGGTTCGGAGAATGATTGTCGATGTTCGGAGATTACATGCCGGTGTTCAAAGAATAACAGGAGGTGTTCGGAGAAAAAACGGGGTGGTTCAAAGAATATCACGCCTTGTTCTTAGAAAAGTGAAATTTGACCTATGCCCAATCAACAAAAAATCCGGAATATATCACAAAAGATATATTCCGGACGGTTGTTATTAATATTATACGTTAGCGTCTTTCTTCAGCGCATCTGCTTTGTCTGTTCTTTCCCATGGAAGGTCAAGATCATTACGGCCGAAGTGTCCGTAAGCAGCTGTCTGCTTGTAGATCGGGCGGCGAAGGTCAAGCATTTTAATAATGCCTGCAGGACGAAGGTCAAAGTGATTACGGATCAGCTCAACCAGTGTATCCTCTTCCACTTTACCGGTACCGAACGTGTTAACAGAAATTGATACAGGCTGCGCTACGCCGATTGCGTATGCAAGCTGTACTTCACATTTATCAGCAAGGCCTGCTGCAACAATGTTCTTTGCAACATAACGTGCAGCATAAGCACCTGAACGGTCAACTTTAGTTGCATCCTTACCTGAGAATGCACCGCCGCCGTGGCGTGCATATCCACCGTAAGTATCTACGATGATCTTACGGCCAGTCAGACCAGCATCTCCCTGAGGTCCGCCGATTACAAAGCGTCCAGTCGGGTTGATGAAGTATTTAGTCTCTTCATCAATTAATTCTGCCGGTACCACGTGATTGATCACGTGCTCCTTCAGGTTACGCTGAATACGCTCAAGACTGACTTCCGGGTGGTGCTGTGTTGAAATAACAATTGTATCTACGCGAACCGGCTTGTCATTTTCATCATATTCAACTGTTACCTGTGTCTTACCATCAGGACGAAGGTAAGGAAGGATATCTTCTTTACGTACTTCAGTCAGACGGCGTGACAGTTTATGTGCAAGTGAAATTGGCAGTGGCATCAATTCAGCTGTTTCGTTATTTGCATAACCGAACATAAGCCCCTGGTCGCCGGCACCGATTGATTCGATTTCAGCGTCAGTCATTTGGCTTTCACGGTCTTCAAGCGCACGGTCAACTCCTGCAGCGATGTCAGGTGACTGCTCATCAATAGAAGTTAATACTGCACAAGTATCCGCATCAAAACCGTATTTAGCACGTGTATAACCGATTTCCTTGATCGTCTCACGCACGATCTTAGGGATATCTACATAAGTAGAAGTTGAGATTTCTCCCGCTACCAGAACAAGTCCGGTTGTAACAGAAGTTTCGCACGCCACGCGGGCATTCGGATCATCCTTCAGAATTGCATCAAGAATTGAATCAGAAATCTGATCACAGATTTTATCCGGATGTCCCTCAGTTACGGACTCGGATGTAAATAAACGACGTTTAACAGACATATAAGTCTCCTCCTTGTGAAGCAAATAGTCGACGGTACTCATTACCCTTAGAGATCGAACGTTAACCTACCAGATCATCCAAGTTTCGGCTAAAAATAAAAGAAACCTCTCCCCAATTACATGTTTGAGGAAAGGTTCATAATCAGTTCGCCTTTCACTCTTATCGTTCAAGACAAAAGTCTTGCTCCAGGTTAGCACCTTCGCTCTAAATTGTTGGACCGCAAAAGCATCATGCTTTTTTGCAGAGCAGGTTGCTGGGTTTCATAGGGCCTGTCCCTCCACCAGCTCGGGATAAGAGTATCCGTTCAAAAAACTATCATACGGAAATGCATGTCCAATGTCAATCATAATATACAATTATAGATAATAAGTTAGTTTCTACATAAATGTATCTTAGTATCAGCAGCGTTGATCGCAGTGGAAGGCGGCGACTCCGGGACGATTAGTTGGAAGCTGAGACCCCGCAGCCGTAGGCGAGGAGGCTCAGCAACAACCGTCCGGAAAGCGTCCGCCTGAAACGGAGATCAGACGCCAAAATTCTAAATCCAAACAATTTAAGAATTTTTAACGAAATCACCAATTAGTATAGACTATTAATTTGAATGTGTTATACTAATTTCGAACAAAGGTGAATGACTTACTGAAAAGGTGGGAGATAACATGACAACAATCCGAAACACTTCAGAATTAAAAGAACTATTAATGAGCGAACGCGTGAATAAAAACCTTTCTGTACCTCAATTAGTGGAAAAAGTATTAATGAGAGAAGAAGGTACATTAACTTCTACCGGTGCTGTGAAAGCAGAAACCGGAACTTATACAGGCCGCTCACCTAAAGATAAATTTATTGTAGATGAGCCTTCTGTGCGCGACAAAATTGACTGGGGTAAAGTCAATCAGCCGATCTCTGAGGATTCATTTGACCGTTTATATACAAAAGTGCTGAATCACCTCGGTGAAAAAGAAGAAGTATTTGTGTTTGAAGGATTTGCAGGAGCTGACGCTGCTTCCCGCCTTCCGATCCGTGTCGTAAATGAGCGTGCATGGCATAACCTTTTTGCTCACCAGCTGTTTATCAGACCTGAAAAAGGTGAAGCCTGGACCAGCCAAAATGAGTCGCCATTTACAATTTTATCGGCTCCATCATTAAAAGCAGATCCTCAAACAGATGGAACGAATTCAGAAACGTTTATCGTTGTATCGTTTGAACAGAGAACGATTTTAATTGGCGGAACTGAATATGCAGGTGAGATGAAAAAATCAATATTCTCAGTCATGAATTACCTGCTGCCTCAAAATGATATCCTGCCGATGCACTGTTCTGCAAATGTTGGTGCTGAAGGCGATGTTGCATTGTTCTTCGGACTTTCAGGAACTGGTAAAACAACGCTGTCTGCAGATGCTGACCGTAAGCTCATTGGGGATGATGAGCACGGCTGGTCTGATAATGGCGTATTCAATATTGAAGGCGGATGCTACGCGAAATGTATTAACCTTTCACAGGAAAAGGAGCCACAGATCTTTGATGCAATCCGCTTTGGTTCAGTACTTGAAAATGTTGTACTTGACCCTGAAACACATGAAGCGGACTATGATGATTCATCACTGACTGAAAATACACGTGCAGCCTATCCACTGCAGGCGATGAGAAATATCGTGGATCCGAGCAGAGCCGGTCACCCGAATACGATTGTATTCCTGACTGCTGATGCATTTGGCGTATTGCCTCCAATCGCCAAACTGACAAAAGAACAGGCGATGTACCACTTCCTGAGCGGCTATACATCTAAGCTTGCAGGTACTGAAAGAGGTATTACTGAACCGGAAGCAACGTTCTCAACGTGCTTCGGATCTCCTTTCCTGCCACTTGAGCCGACAGTATACGCTGAAATGCTCGGTAAAAAGCTTGAAGAGCACGATGCTGAAGTATACCTAGTGAATACAGGATGGACTGGCGGAGCATATGGCACTGGTTCTCGTATGAAGCTTGCCTACACAAGAGCCATGGTCAGAGCTGCACTACACGGTGAACTGGCAAACGCTGAAACAGCTAAGAATGGGCTGTTCGGACTTGAAACACCGCTTCACGTACCTGGTGTGCCTGATGATGTGCTGCAGCCACGATTTGCATGGAAGAATGAAAGTGAATACGAAGAAAAAGCGATGGAACTTGCAATGAAATTTAAAGAGAACTTTAAGAAGTTCACAAGCGTGGATGAGCGAATCGCCAAACTTGGTGGTCCAGTCGTATAATTCAAAAAAGATGAGACACTTTTGTCTCATCTTTTTTTATTCGTTTCACTGCGCTTCACTATGATATCTTTTATTTAATTCGCATTATAATAATAATTAGTTTGTAGACTCCAATGACTTCATTTCAAAATAAATGGTTGTCTTCTGACCGGTCCACTCTAATTTATAGATTTCCGCAACTCCGCGGACTTCACCTGCAATTGAGTTTTTCACTTCCAGTGGAATATGCATTGGGTACAGCCTGTACTCATCTTTCACCAGCTTGAAAAAGTTATTTTCAATTCTCTCTTCTCTTCCTTTTGTCACAATCATCGTGTTTAATTCCAACGGCATGCCCATGAGATTCAGCTCCTTTGTTTTTTCATCCAGTCTGTGAGTTTCTTTACTGTCGCAATGTTATCAAGCGGTGGAAATGCATGATGAAAATCCGGATAATACCAGCTCTCCACCTTTTTATGATGCTCTTTCAGCTTTTGTTCCAACTGATAAGCGTGCTCCGGTGAAACATTATCATCCAGCTCCCCGTGAATAATCAGCACAGGGCAGTTTATTTTCTCAATTTCATTCAGCGGCGTACGCCAGTCGTAGGCTTCAGGTACTTTTGCCGGGGAACCGCCGATCACACGCTTCATCATCCTTCTCATATCTTTTCGTTCCTGATAGGTCAGCACCATATCTGATACCCCATTCCAGGTCACGACTGATGAAATGCCGGCATCTTCAATTCCTGCAATTAAAGCCATGACGCCCCCTCTTGAAAAGCCGAATACGTGTAAATGACCTGAAAATCCTGGGTGATTCCGTAAAATGATATTCCCATTTACCGCATCCATCCGGTCTTCTCCGGCAAAATCTTCGTTCCCTTCCCCTCCTCTGTTTCCCCGGTAATACGGGGCAAAGACGATAAACCCCTGAGAAGCGAACTGTGCAATTCGGGATGGTCTGACCATACCGATTCCTTTAATGCCGCCACGTAAATATAAAAAGCCGTCATACTTACCTGCTTTTACAGGCTCCGCAAGTAGTCCTTTCACCTTTAAACCTTCAGACCAGTATAGAACTTCATGCATGATAATCGCAGGGTTTGGCGATGGATAAGGATATTTTCGAATGATTTCTCCGTTTTTACCCAATGCTCCTCCCTCCGTCCAATTTCTGCTCAATATATTCAATGGATAACCTGACCGTTTCATCTTTCATGATAAAACTGAAGTCATCCTGAAAACGTTCAGATAAAAGATCTCCTGTAACCATGACCGGTCCATCCGTTTCATGGTAATCAGATTTCGGTGTAAGTGAAGTCAGGTCGGTATAAAAAACGGATTTGATAATTTCTGGATCTACATCTACTTTATACTGTCCAATATAAATCAGTTCACCAACCTCACCGCCAAGCTCTTCCATGACCTCTCTGGCGGCCGCTTCCACTGGTGACTCCCCATTTTCGACCTTACCTCCAGGGAATTCAAACCCTCTTTTTTTATGTTGGGTCAGAACCCACTGCCCGTTATAGCGTGTTAAAATAAAAACATGCGCAGGCGCTTTTGAAAATGGATGCTGATCATACGAATATGTAACGGTAAAACCATTATCGTCTTTGAATTGATACATAAAAATCACCTTCTTTCGAAATAATTGAAACCTTTTGAAGATTGATCCGTATAATTGGTAAGGACATACTAATTAGGAGATGATTGAATGAAGAAATCAATTCTATTTACAACTGCTGCTTTAACTTTAGCCCTTACAGCATGCAGCGAAACCGCTGAACCTGCTGATGGAAGCAAAGATGCTTCGTCAATGACCCTTGAAGAAGTCTATAGCAAGGCAATTGAAGAAAATAATGAGATTGAGAGTGTAAAATCATCAGCCGTATTGAACCAGAACGTCACAATGGGTGAAGAAGGCTCGATTAATACAGTATCTGAGATTGATATGTCGATTAAAAATGATCCTTTAACCGTTCACCAGGTGAATACAACAAAAATGACAGGTGAAGGAACAGATGGTGAAAGCTTCACTGTCGAATCTTACATGAATGATGAAGGTTTCTTTATGCAGGATCCAACAACAAATGAATGGATGAAGCTCCCTTCCGAAATGTCAGATCAGCTGATGCAGATGAATGAATCCCAATCAAACCCCGGCACCGAGCTTGAAAATCTCGAAGCCTATATCGAAGACTTTTCATTTGAACAAAACGATGACAGTTTTATTTTAACGCTGAACGCTTCGGGTGAAAAGTTTAGTGATATGCTGATTGAGCAGACAGGTGAATTAATGCCAGACCTCGGACTTGGAATTCCGACTGAAGCATTATTTCAGGATACAACGTTTGAAGATGTCTTATATGTGATTACGCTTGATAAAGAAACTTTCCTGATCGAATCACTGGATCTTGATATGACAATGAATATGAAGTTTGCAGAGCAATCTATGATCATGGAACAGAAGCTTGAGTCTGTTTATACTGATTATAACGCTGTTGATGAGGTTACTGTACCACAGGAGGTTATTGAATCTGCTGTGGAGATTGAGCTTTAAAATTGAGAAAAGAGGTTGAGACATTTTTTAAAAATGTTTCAGCCTCTTATTCGTTTCTCTGCGCTTTAGGGGGACGCTTTCCGGACGGAGGTTGCGGGGTCTCTGCTTCCCTCTATTCGTCCCGGAGTCGCCCCCTTACGCTTCGCTGCACTTAAATTTAATTCAATAAATATTAGTTACTAACTCACCCTTTATTACTTAGAGCATTTCTTTTAGAAATCGTTTCGTTGCGCTTCACTATCGTATTTGAAGTCAATTGTTTTATTCATACATTTTATCTATTTGAGACTTAATTAAAAACTTCGACATCTTAATTCAATCTATTTTAATTTTCCCGATCAATAAACGGATGCTCTTCTGTCGGCGGCTTTAACCCCATCGTCACGATATGATTGCGTGCTTCTTCATCTCCGATTTCACCGATCAGCCTATAAATTTTGATCAGGAGATTATCTGATTCCTGATTCGCTTTATCCACATGATAAGGGACTGAAGGCATCTGCCCGGTTAAAAAACCTTCCATCTCACTTTCTTCGTTCCGGTCAAACAGCATTCTCAGCTTTGTAATTTCATCATCAGTCGCATTAACTACAAATTCATAGGGCGAATCAGTCCCGCTTCTTAAAATTTCCCGTCTGGCAACTGACACATAATAAGTGTTTTTCTGCTCCATTTCATCACTCCTCTTCATTCAGTATGTCCAGTAACCATGATCTTCATGATTAGAATTAAGCTTGATGGGTATAGTGGTAGTGAGACATACGAACTACGGATATCCTGGACATTTTGAAAGGAGGACGGGAACGTGAAACTCGTGGATGAAATTTTTGAAATGTATAAAGGTAAAATCCGGGGCAGTCAGGAAGACCTTGATATGATTGCCTTTACAATACTTGAACAGTTGGATCATACTGAACTTCTTGATATGGTAAAAGAGCTGTCAGAGGATGAGCTCGCTTATTTTATTCGTCTATACATAGTTGAATCACTCAAAGGCCGACTTGAACAGTTGGATGATACAAAGACTTTTTATCATTAAATCGTTCTCTGCAAAAAAGATGGGACACCTTTTATCGTGGTGTCCCATCTTTTTTGTGCATCTTACCCTTTCAGGTCAATCGCGTGGCCTTTATGAGGATGCGGAGCAGGAGTGCCGCCCTGGTTATTCATTGCCTCAAGCATCGCGACAGCCCCTGCTGCCTGTTGAGTCATCGCACTGTTCATAATGCTTAAGCTTGCTGTCTGCTGAATTTGTGCTGTTTGCTTTGCCATGATTGAAGAGATTTCCATATCATCACTCCTTTTGACGATTGTACCATTACCCATAAAATAAAGCACCGCCAAAAAGCGGTGCCTGACATATTATTTACCCAGGAATGAACGCAGCATCCATGCGTGCTTTTCAAGACTCTGATGAATAGACAGCAGCATATCGCTCGTCATTTCATCATCGTCCTGCTGCGCGAGCTCCATACCTGATTTTAAATGATCCATTAATGTTTCAAAGTCACTGTTCAGTACTTCCACCATCTGATCAGCGGACTCACCGCCTTCTGCCTCGTGCACAAGTGACAGCTCAAGCGATTCTTTAAGTGTGGCAACCGGCTCCCCTTTTAGTGCAAGCAGTCTTTCTGCAAGCTCATCAATATGAATCGCGGCTTCATTATAAAGCTCTTCAAACTTTTCATGAAGAGTAAAAAACTGATGCCCTTTTACATACCAGTGATAGTTATGTAACTTCGTGTAAAGCACCGTCCAGCTCGCAATTTGTTTGTTCACGTTTTTTACTAATTCAGGATTTGCACTCATCATACATCTTCCTTTCGAATTTAGTGTTCTTCTTATTTTGTACCACTCACTGCCGAAATTAAACGTATGAGCATGTTTCAGTCTTTACAGACGAACTCGTGCTACACTGTAAGTAATGTAATTGCAGAGGTGAAAGTATGAAAAAAATAATGCTTGCTGTGATCCGTTTTTATCAAAAAGGAATTTCTCCGTTAACACCGCCCAGCTGCCGTTTTTACCCTACCTGTTCTCAGTACGGGATTGAAGCGATACAGAAGCACGGCGCTTTTAAAGGCGGTATCATGACAATGATAAGAATCTTAAAGTGCCAGCCACTTCACCCGGGTGGTGTAGACCATGTGCCGGATAATTGGCCGTCAGGAAGAAAAAATTCCTGACGGTTTTCTCTTGCATTCTTTTAAAATTCATAGTAAAGTAACGATTGTTGAATTATAAATCGTAATTATTACTATTTAGAACGAGGTGCAACATGAAGAAAAAATCATTACTAATGTTAGCTGCTGTAGCCCCATGGATACTTGCAGGATGTAATACAGGCTCAGAAGCCGAAGATAACGGAGACGCACTGGAAGTTTACACAACTGTTTACCCGCTACAGTATTTTGCTGAAGAAATCGGCGGAGAGCATGTATCAGTTGATACAATCTATCCACCCGGGTCCGATGAACATACTTTCGAGCCTTCTCAAAGAGATATGATCGACCTTGCAGAGGGAGATGTGTTTTTTTATATCGGTCTTGGACTCGAAGGATTTGTTGAAAATGCAAAAGATGTACTGCAGAGTGAAGATTTAAATATGGTTGCAGCAGATGCGATTTCAGATGAAGAACTTGCAGCTGGAGAACATGACCATGCGCATGAGGATGAAGAAGATGAGCATGCTCATGAAGATGAAGAACATGCTCATGAGGAAGACGAGCACGCTCATGAAGATGAAGAGCATGCACATGAGGAAGACGAGCACGCGCATGAAGATGAAGAGCATGCTCATGAGGAAGACGAGCACGCTCATGAAGATGAAGAGCATGCACATGAGGAAGACGAGCATGCACATGAGGAAGACGAGCACGCGCATGAAGATGAAGAGCATGCTGATAGTGAAGGGCATGAAGGACATAATCATGGTGACACTGACCCTCATGTCTGGCTGGATCCGGTTCTTTCACAGTCATTAGCTGAATCAGTAAAGGATACGTTGATTGAGGAAATGCCAGAGCAGGAAGCTTATTTCACTGAGAACTATGAAAACCTGATTGAGCGTCTTGATGAGCTTGATCATCAGTTTGAAGAGCTTGCAAGTGAAGCTGAACTTAATCAATTCTTTGTTTCTCATGCCGCTTACAGTTACTGGGACAGCCGATATGGTATCGAGCAACAGGCAATTGCGGGTATCTCAACAACTGATGAGCCGTCTCAGCGTGAATTAACTGAACTGATCGAATCAGCTACTTCACAAAATGTAGAATATCTGCTGGTTGAGCAAAATGTATCGTCAAACCTGACAGATGTGATTCAAAGCGAAATCGGTGCTGAGACACTGCCGCTTCACAACCTGTCCGTTTTAACTGACGATGATATCGAGAACGAAGAAACTTATTTCTCACTGATGGAAAAAAATATCGAGTCGCTTAGAACAGCAATGAAAGCTGAATAGAGATTGAAAAAAAGACATCGGTGCAGCTTGCCGATGTCTTTTTTATCGTTAACATTCACTCGGGATATTCAAACCGCTCAAGCGTAACTTCATCAAGCCGCCTTCTATTCAATTCCACACCAATTCCATTGCCCTGAAAAGGCTCAACCAGGCCTTTATTCACAATCAGTTCAGGTGTTGTAATATCCTCTGTCCAATATCTGCTGGAGGCTGACAGATCACCTGGTATGGTAAAGCCGGGCAGCATGGAGATTGCTGCATTGTGTGCTCTTGAGATGCCGAATTCAAGCATCCCACCGCACCAGATTTGAATATCATTTTCCATACATAGATCATGTATCTTTTTCGCCGCTGTGATACCGCCAACCCGTCCGATTTTCAGGTTAATCACCCTGCAGCTTTTAAATGTAATTGCGTTTACTGCTGCCCGGTAGGAATTGATGCTTTCATCAAGACAGATCGGTGTCTTCATCTGAAGCTGGACAGCCGCATGCTCAGCCAGGTCATCCACTGCAAAAGGCTGCTCAATCATTTGCAGACCAAGATCATCAAGTGCCAGAAGGTCTTCTGTATATCCGCTGTAAGCTGAATTCGCATCCGCAAGAATCTGAATCAGAGGAAATTGTTCACGCAACGCCTTAAGCGGGACGAGATCATAGCCTGGACGGATTTTGACTTTGATCCGCTGGTATCCCTGCTCCTGAGCCTGCTCAGCCTGATCAAGCAAATCATCAATGTCTTTAGAACCAATCGCAACACCAGCCAGCGCATGCGTTCGTGATCCCCCGAGACACTCAGATAAAGACACTCCCTTCTGCTTCGCGTACAAATCCCAGACAGCCATATCTACTGCAGCTTTTGCCATCGGATTGCCCCGGACAGATGAGAATCTTTTCTGAAGGTCTTCAGGGTGCCCGAGCGGCTCCTGAAATAAAAGCGGCAACAGGTGATGTTGAATCATCTCCAGGCTGGATGCTACCGTTTCTTCTGTATACCAGGGTGATGAAAAGGCAACACCCTCACCCAGACCGCATTTTCCGTCAGTGTCATATAATTCAAGCACCAGCCCTTCTCGTTCCGTCACTGTTCCAAGACTTGTATGAAAAGGTGTTTTTAACGTCATGCTGATTCTGCTGATGACTGCGCTAGACAGATTCATGATTGATCTCCTCTTTCAGCTTTCTTCTGACAAGCTTCCCTGCTGCATTTCTCGGCAGTTCATTGACAAAGCGGTACATTTTCGGGACTTTATATCCTGCCAGCCGCTTACTGACAAAGTTGTGCAGAGTCTCTTTCTCAACTTCTTCAATGAGGACGATAAAAGCAGCAGGCACTTCCCCCCACCTGTCATCTTTTTTCCCGACAACCCCTGCTTCTTTTACAGCCGGGTGCCCGGAAAGAACGGACTCAACTTCAGCCGGATAAACATTTTCACCGCCTGAAATAATCAGGTCTGAACGGCGGTCAGCGACAAAAAGAAACCCTTCTTCATCCAGGTAGCCCACATCTCCCGTTTTAAGCCATCCCTCTGAAAAAGCTTCCTGAGTCGCTGATGGATTGTTCAGATATCCTTTTGTCACTGAAGGTCCTTTGACAAGAATTTCTCCAATGACATAATCATCGCAACCTTCTCCCTGCTCATCAGTAATTTTAATTTCTCCAGGGAAAAGCGGTTTTCCTGATGCGCCTGTTTTACGTGTGGCATCAGCCGGCGAAAGGGTTGTGAACTGAGAAGCAGTTTCTGTCATGCCGTAAGACTGAAACACCGGTATGTGCTCATCGTGACAGCGTTCAACCATATGTAAAGGTGCCGGTCCCCCGCCAAGAATCATACATCTGAAAAAAGAATGGTAGCGCTCATTTTTAACATCAAGCAGCCGCTCGAGCATGGTTGTAACAACAGATATGATAGAGCCCTTCCCATTTACAAGATCTGCGTGAATGCTGCGTTCATCAAACTTTTCATATAGTCTGACGCCTATTCCGTATATCACACTTCTCATCAGGATTGAATAACCGCTGATATGAAACAGAGGAACCGCACACATCCAGATGTCATCAGGTCGGTGACCAATATTAAAAGCCGATCCTGAAGCACTTGAGAAATGATTATCATAGGTCTGCATCACACCTTTTGGATTGCCTGTGGTACCTGATGTATACATCACCGAGCAGACATCCTCTTCTTCAAATGGCACATATGGCCAGCACTCACCTGTTTTCAGCTCATCAATTGAAATTGCTCTATCTGTGTTTATTACAAACTGATCTTGATAAATCACAAGCTGTGCCTGACTGTCTTTCAGCTGATACTGCCACTCTTTCTGGGACAAACGGTTATTCAGCATTAACACCGGCACACGGATTTTCTGGAGTGCATGGATTAGAAAAACAGATTGAGGCTGATTTGTAATAAGCAGCGCAACAGGTGACTGATTCTGAATATGAGGCGAGATTTTCTCAGCCAATTCAGTCGCTTCTTCATTCATCTCACGGAACGTCCATGCGCTTTTACCGGCATAAAGTCCAATCTGATCAGGCGATAGTAAAGCTCTTTTCTCAAGCCAGCTTTTCATATTCGTTCTCCTTTCTTTATATTCATGATTGCTGAATAAGTTAGTACCAAATTTACCGGGGATTGAGCGGAAGACGGGGACTCCACCGTCCGGCCGCGGAAAACTTCCGCCTGGAGCTTCAATCCCCAGCCGGAGTTTATTATCATATAAAAATGCCCTGCAGGCCGGAGCTCACAGGGCAGACATGTCGATTTAAGGGAAACGAGGGAACTGGCCGAAGTCAGGCTTACGCTTCTCTTTAAAGGCATCGCGGCCTTCTTTTGCTTCATCCGTTGTATAGTAAAGAAGTGTTGCGTCTCCTGCAAACTGCTGAAGACCTGCAAGACCGTCAGTATCTGCATTCATCGCTGCTTTTACAAAGCGCAGTGCAGTCGGGCTCTTCTCAAGCATTTCCTCACACCATTTAACCGTCTCATCTTCAAGCTGATCAAGTGGCACGACTGTGTTTACTAAGCCCATATCAAGCGCTTCTTTTGCATCATACTGACGGCAAAGGAACCAGATTTCACGTGCTTTCTTATGACCGATAATACGTGCAAGGTAGCCTGAACCGTAACCTGCGTCAAATGAACCAACTTTTGGTCCCGTCTGTCCGAAGATTGCGTTATCAGCAGCAATTGTCAGGTCACATACAACGTGTAATACGTGTCCGCCACCAATTGCATAACCTGAAACCATCGCGATAACCGGCTTTGGAATCACACGGATCAGACGCTGAAGGTCAAGTACATTCAGACGCGGAATCTCATCTTCCCCTACATAACCGCCGTGTCCGCGGACGCTCTGGTCTCCACCTGAACAGAATGCTTTATCGCCGACACCGGCAAGCACAATCACGCCTACACTGGAATCGTCACGCGCGTATGCAAAAGCATCGATCAGTTCCATTACTGTTTTCGGACGGAAAGCATTGCGCACTTCCGGACGGTTGATAGAGATCTTTGCAATCCCATTGTACGTTTCATATAAAATATCTTCATAGTTTCGTTCCTGTACCCATTCACGAGTCATGAAAGAAACCTCCTTAATATGTAGTTGAGTTTTTAATAAAAACTCCCTTACCATTGTATCAAATTTTCCCGGCTGTTCCACCTGTATTGCATGCCCGGACTGCAAAATGTTCTGATGAATGGCATTTGGAAGTGATTTTTCCATTTCAGTGGCAATATTGATAAACTTCTGATCCCATTCCCCGGTTAATAGTAAAACCGGCATATGAAGCGTGTGAAGGCTTTCCCAGTATGAAGGCTGACTGCCTGTTCCCATATGACGCAGGCTAGCTGCAAGGCCTTCTTCACTATTTTTCAGCCTGCCTGAACGGATTTCCTGACGCTTTTGAAGGCTTAACTGCTTCTGGGAGTCGAAGAGCGGTAACTGCTCCCACCTGTCAGTAAACCGCTCCACACCTTCCTTTTCAATAAATGAAGTAAGCTCTTCATCACTGATCTTTCTCTGATGCCGCTCTTCAGCTGTCTTCAATCCCGGTGAAGCACTCTCAAGAACCAGACTGCTGACACGGTCCGGGTATATACTCGCAAAAGCTAAAGCCGTTCTTCCGCCCATCGAATAACCGATAAAAGCAGCCTGCCCGATTTCCAGCTGATCAAGTATCTCTTTTATCGACTCACATACATGCTCCATCGAAAAAGATTGCTCATCGCGGACGATTGTCTGACCATGTCCAGGCAGATCAATTGAAATCGCCTGATAGTCATATTTTAGAGCATGTGCAAATCTTGACCAGCTTTCAGCGCTGCCTGTAAAACCGTGCAGTAGCACAACAGGTAGACCGCTGCCGGTTATGTTTACATGATAGGCTCCACCCTTCACATGACATATCATCTCTATTCCCCCCGTACTGCACCTGCAACTGTTTCCCAGAGCAGGCGGTGAGAGGCGGTATTTTTTTCGCGATCCGTTATCACTTCTGTCAGTTTGAGACTGTGATTGTCACCAGATAGAGATTGCTGAAGCGCTTCTTTCGTTTCACAGCGCTCATAATTCATGTCATATAGTGCAGCGGCATGCCTGAAATCGAGCGATGGCGGTGTGCCAAATAACGTTTCAAAATGCTCCGGTTCTGAAGCCTGCGGGAGAAATGAGAAGATTCCTCCACCGTTATTATTCATGACGACTATCTGTAATTGGCTAGGATGCTGCTTTGTCACGAGCAGTCCATTTAAATCATGGAACATTGATAGATCACCGATTAATAAATACACTGGCTCCCTTTTTACAGAAGCAATACCCAATGCTGTTGAGACGACGCCATCAATTCCGTTTGCACCGCGGTTTGCCCAGACATGAAACGGATTCATTCCGCGGATCCAGAACGTATCAACATCACGGACCGGCATACTGTTACCGACCAGCAGATGAGCCCCTTCAGGCAGAGATCGCAATAAAGTCCCCACTGCCGCACCTTCATCGGTTTCACGGTCAGTATACTGACGGATTTGATGCGCTGCTTTTTCATTTAAAGAGATCCACCGGTTAAGCCATGAACGTTCACTTTTCTCTATGTCAGCTTTCGCTAATTGTTCAGCAAAAAGCTGGTCATTCATTTCAATATAATGTGTTGCTGATGAGGTCGGGTCACGCCAGTCAGCCCCTTCATCAATCAGCCACTGACTGCACGCACTTCCTTTAACATACTGTGTCAACGCTTTTGAAACCGGCATTCCGCCAAAACGGATGATCAGATCTGCCTGTAAAAGCTGCTTCACTTCATTATCCCGTAAAAATGCATCATAGCATTCAATGACTGACGGGTGATGCTCCATCAGTGAACGTAATCCACTTAACGGATCTGCCAATACAGGAAATCCTGTCGCTTCGGCTAAATGAATGATTGCATCAGCAGCCGTCTGGTCTTCTGAAGGACCCGCGATAATTAACCCTTTCTCAGCCTGATGCAGCTGCTGTATCAGATCGGATAATTGATGCTCACTCAACTGTTTTTCAGCCAGATAAACGGATGAAAGTGGTTTGCTGTCCGGTGTAAATGATAGATCCGGAGACAACGGCTCTCTGAAAGGAAAATTGAGATGAACCGGCCCTTTAGGTGCAGCTGATGACTTAGCGGCAGCTTTAGCAGCAATTCTTCCTGTATACAGCAGCATATCAGGTTCAGATTCAGGAATCGGCATGTCATAAAACCATTTGGCATGTTTACCGAATAAATTGATCTGATCAATTGCCTGCGGTGCCCCGTTATCGCGGAGCTCATGAGGCCGGTCAGCTGTTAAGACGATGAGCGGTACTCTCGCATAACGTGCTTCCACGACAGCTGGGTAATAATTCGCTGCAGCCGTACCTGACGTACAGACAATCGCTACCGGCTCCTGGGAAGCTTTGGCCATACCCAGCGCATAAAAAGCGGCAGAACGTTCATCTACATTCACATGCGTCTGGATACCCGGATGATTCTTCAACAAATAAGCAAGCGGCGTAGAGCGTGATCCGGGACTGATCACTGCTCTTTTGACGCCGCTCTGATAAAGCTGTTCTATAAATGAAGATACATACGCTGTTAAGTTTTCTTTGTGACTCATGAAATCGTTCCTCCTACTGCTCTTACCATCGGACGCAGCTTGATCAATGTTTCCTGATACTCACTTTCCGCATCAGAATCTTTTACAACACCGCACCCCGCATAAAGATAAGCATGTTCACCTGATAAGAGACCGGAACGGATTGCAACAGCAAACTCACCGTCACCCTCTGCATTCAGCCAACCGACAGGCGCCGCATAAAAGCCGCGGTCCATCTCTTCTTCCTCGCGGATAATCTGCATTGCTTTAACAGTAGGTGTTCCGCCCAGTGCCGGCGTAGGATGAAGCTCCTTGACGAATTCAAGAATTGAAGCTTTATCTGTCATTCCCTCAACCGGCGTATACAGATGCTGAATATCTCTCATCTTCATCAGAACAGGCTGATCCGGCACGGTTAACTCACTGCATAAATCCTCAAGACTCTTAGAGATCATCCGTACGACAATTTCATGCTCTCCTAAGTTTTTCTCATCATGAAGCAATTCATTCCCGAATTGCTGATCTTCTTCAACCGTCTTCCCACGCGCGATCGATCCTGCAAGACATGTGGACAGTACTTTATTCTGATACTTTTTAATTAAACGCTCAGGTGTCGCACCAATAAAGCAGCTCTCTCCTGACTCAAATGAGAATATAAAACTCTCACTCTGATCATCTCGGAGTTTTTCAAGCACAGAATCAGACCTCTTCTTATCATTAAAAGAAACCTTCACCTTTCTCGCGAGCACAACCTTCTCAAGCTCAGTCCGATTAATGCGGTCCACAACTGAAGAAAGTGACGACTTCCATTGCTCCGGCTCAAATTCCTTTATTGATAAAACATTTACGTCCTTTAGACTGCTGTCAGATTTGTTTAAAAGTGCAGTTTTCTGCTTCTGCATCTGGTTCCATACATTGACTGCATGGTCCCCTTTTTTACACTCTACGTTCATTGTTAAATACGTTTTCCCATACTGATCCACTGTCAGCATAAAGGCAGGCAGCTGAAAATACCCCTGCTCAAATGAAGACCACTCAGCACTCTTCGGCTTTTTCGGATCAAATGAAAAACCGCCTAAAATAACAGGGCCCGTCCAAGCGTCACCTTTTTCAATGACAGCATTTTTTAAGAACGTTTTCCATTGGTCACTTAAAGAGTCAAACCGGTTCTGATCTTTCATATGAAACGTTTTCGCTGATCCTGCCCCGGCAAAAATCAGCTCAGATTTCGGATCCTGCCAGAAAGACCGTCTGCCATTAAAGATAGAATAACCCGCTTCATAAAACTGAAGAGGGTCTATCGGTTCGATTTCCATCGTTTTACTATATAATACAGGCTGATTCGACTTTTCTGCCCTCTCATATGCCTGTTCAAAAGTTGTAAATCCCTGTGATTGATGTAGGATTCTCACTGTGCTTCCCTCCAAAAAAACGCACATTTGTCCATGGTTTGCTCTCTTTAAGATACACTTCTTTTGACAGCACTGTCAACGAATCGTCATTTTTCAATGCTTTTTCTGTAACTGTTTTCATACATTCTTTTGACAGGCTTTTCGAAACAATCTGTTTCTTTTTTATAACGCTTAAAAACGATATAATAGAATAGGATAATTCGTCATTGTACGTGAATTTATATAGAATGTTGGGAGAGAATATTATGAGTGAAAGACCTGAACGCGATCAGGGCTGGCGCATCTGGTGGCAGCTGACACGCCCGCACACACTGACCGCTGCATTTGTACCCGTTCTTCTTGGTACAGTGCTTGCATTAAACTATGCTGAAATGGACTGGCTGTTATTTTTGGCAATGTTAACTGCAAGTATTCTGATCCAGGCAGCTGCGAATATGATTAATGAATACTTTGATTACGTACGAGGACTTGATAATGAAAATTCTGTCGGAATCGGCGGAGCCATCGTTCGAAATGGTGTGAAGCCTAAAACCGTGATCAATCTTGCCTACAGCTTATTTGGAATCGCACTATTACTTGGCATTTACATTTGTATAAACAGCTCATGGTGGATTGCTGTCGTCGGATTAATCTGTATGGCAGCCGCATACTTTTATACAGGCGGCCCTGTACCGATTGCCTATACACCATTTGGAGAACTTGCTGCAGGATTCTTTATGGGCTTTGTCATCATTCTGATTTCGTTCTACATCCAGACCGGTATCATCAATGCAGTCGCAATGTTTGTGTCTATACCCGTCTCCATTTTAGTAGGTGCCATCTTACTTGCGAATAACATCCGTGATCTGGACGGTGACAAAGAAAATGGCAGAAAGACAATTGCGATTCTTCTCGGTCGTAAATATGCCATCTACTTTCTCGCTTCCATGTTTGCAACCGCATATGGATTTGTCGTGATCCTGGTCATCACAGGAACAGTCACACCATGGATGCTGATCAGCTTCCTCAGTATACCTAAAGCAGTAAAAGCAACAACCGGCTTCATCGGTAAAACAAAACCAATGCAAATGATGCCCGCAATGAAAGCTACTGCTCAAACGAACACAATCTTTGGTTTTCTATTATCAATCGGCTTTTTAATTGGATACTTTTCATAATTTAAACTCCGCTATTCAATAGCGGGGTTTTTATTTTTGATTCCTTACCTCAGAAAGTTAAAAGGTTTTAATTCCTGTCAGAAGGATAAACTGTAATATGCAGCAGATTAGAAGGAAGGATGAATCAATATGATTACAAAAGAGCAGCAAAATACATTAAAAGATGAACTATATACACGTAAAAAGCAGATTATCGAACAAAACGAAAAATCTGAGGACTATGAGAACACAGAGCTCTCAAATTACGATAATCACCCGGCTGATAATGCAACAGATCTTTTCGAACGTGAAAAAGACCTGGCACTTGAAGAGCATACACAAAAAGAGCTGGATGATATTAATGACGCATTAAATGCGATGGAAGAAGGCACTTATGGTTTATGTGCTGTAGGTGGTGAGGATATTCCATTCGAACGCCTTGAAGCAATGCCGACTGCTTTGACCTGTGTTGAACATGCTGAAGAGTATAGCAGCACGAACCAGCGTCCAAGTGAAGAGTCTGTTATCAGCCCTTCATCAGATCACCCATACCGTGGTGAAGATGAAGGTATCAGGGACTATGAAAACAGTTTTGATGAGGCTGCAAGATACGGCACATCTGAAACCCCTTCAGATATGGCCAACGGTGAAGAAAGCTATGATGATCTTTATGAGGAAGATGTTGAGGATGAAGATGTAGCAAACGAAATGGATGGCAAGCACAGAAAGATTTTGCCTGATAACGAATAAATGATGCTCCTACCCTTTCCAGTAATGTGGAAAGGGTTTTTATTTTGCAGATAGCTACTTAAATGAATGTACCGGCTTCTGCAAAAGTAAGTTATTGAGGAAATTAAAATTGCTGTCCTATTAGAGTAATTTAAGTAAAGTTGATGGAGTGAATATATAATCATTTAACCCTAAATGATATATTTTTATTGAATAACAATAAATAAAATCGTATAATTTACTCAATATCATTTATTTCAGAAAGGTCGTGGAAATGGTCACTTTCTCACTTATATTTCTATCAATAACATTTGGGATTTTAATGATCTCAATAATCGCCCACATTATGATTCGAAGAAAAAATGAAGAGAAAAAACCACCACGGAAAATCTCTTTATTGGTGTCAGGGTTATTAATTTTGCATTGGATATTCTTTTTAAGCAGCGGTTATGGTTTATTACGAGAGGATCTTGCAGATATGCTTTTTCTGCCTGTATGGTTGTTATTATGTATAGGCGGGGCAGTCGCTGCTGCTTATGAATATCATCACAATAAAAGTTTCGCTATTCCAATTGCCGGTTTAACAATGATTAGTCTGTTGTTTAGTGTTTTTATTAACGGCATATCAAGTATGTAATTACATAATATTTATAAGTTATTTTAAAGAAAAAACCTAACTTCCACCTGAAGAAATAGCTTGTGGAAATTAGGTTTTTGTCATATACCATTGATGAAATATATTCTATTCAGTTTGTGATAACAAAGTTTTTGGCCTGTCTTAATTAATTGGGTATGTTTCTTGCTAATATGACCAACTACAGGCATCCTATGGCAGTAAAAGTATTAGATGTCTAACAGAAACCTGGAATTTAAATCCCGCGGAATAGAAATAGAGTACTGCACTGGTCAAAAGCTCTCATCTCACAATGTTCGCGGCCAGCTTTGAGCACGTACGCTCCTGTTAATGTGAAATCATTCAACATCAGCATAACGGAGAGAAGTTAAATGAAACGATAATGGAAACTTAATTCCATTTTTTGCATTCTATGATAAAATCATAATATCAGAATTCGAACTTAAAATCACATTTAGTAAAATGGAGGCGATGCAGTGAGGTTAGAGATGAACTATAGTAAGTACTCACTTATACTAAGCATTAGTGGAATTTTTATCGCGTATATGATTTTTCCACCTTTCAATATTACTTTCGGACAATGGTCTATGATTGCCATTCCAATCGGTTTTGCTATTTATTTGATAGGTGTAATATTCGGAATGATTGCTTACTTTAAAAAAGAAAAGGGATTAATCAAATATGTATCATTAATCTCTATTCCGTTAGGGGTATTGTTTGTTGTATTTATATCTCATTTATTTGGTGGAGAAATTTAAACTTTAAATTCTATATTAACGGTCATTATTTTTAATGCAGCTTTCTGCTATAGCGCACATAATCCACATTTTCAGTTCAAATTAAGCTGACGGAAATACTTGTCTTTCTCGATAATGTTTTATGGTTAATTACTTGTGTATGAAGTTATAAGAATAAAAAAACAGTTTTCAAATCAATATGATTTGAAAACTGTTTTTGATGACCCGTACGGGATTCGAACCCGTGTTACCGCCGTGAAAGGGCGGTGTCTTAACCACTTGACCAACGGGCCTAATAACTGGCGGAGAAGGAGGGATTTGAACCCTCGCGCCGCTTACACGACCTACACCCTTAGCAGGGGCGCCTCTTCAGCCACTTGAGTACTTCCCCGTAAAAATGGCTCCACAGGTAGGACTCGAACCTACGACCGATCGGTTAACAGCCGATAGCTCTACCACTGAGCTACTGTGGAACAAATATATATGGTGGGCCTAAGTGGACTCGAACCACCGACCTCACGCTTATCAGGCGTGCGCTCTAACCAGCTGAGCTATAGGCCCAAATATAATGGAGCGGGTGATGAGAATCGAACTCACGACATCAGCTTGGAAGGCTGAGGTTTTACCACTAAACTACACCCGCATACTCTAAATGGGGCGACTGATGGGAATCGAACCCACGAATGCCGGAACCACAATCCGGTGCGTTAACCACTTCGCCACAATCGCCATGAAACAACAAAGATGGCTTTGGACGGAATCGAACCGCCGACACATGGATTTTCAGTCCATTGCTCTACCAACTGAGCTACAAAGCCTTAAAAAATGGCGGTCCCGACCGGGATCGAACCGGCGATCTCCTGCGTGACAGGCAGGCATGTTAACCGCTACACCACGGGA